>URCJ01000011.1 GCA_900546285.1 uncultured Solobacterium sp.
TCCATTTAGCTTCTTCTTTGTTTATTTTTTCTTGTAAATCAGGTATTTCTTTATAGGTTATGTTGGCTACTATATCGCCTTCAAATCCTGATATATCTATATCTACAATGTCTTCCCATTTTAGGTTTGTCTCTTCTATTTTGCCTGTATCGATTGGTGGTCTTACATCATTGGTTCCTTTTGGCTTTTGTAGATACCAAATAAGGATACCTAGTAATAAAATGCCTGTAAGTGTAATAATTATCGCTTTTTTCTTTTTCATTCAAATTCTCCTTAAATTAGAGTAGAGAGTTTCCCCTCTACTCGTTAATTCTTCCCCATGAAGTCCATGAGCTTTCGTTTCCATTAGCACCTGAATAACGGTATTGTAACCATTTAGCAAATACTTCTGCGTCGGTTGTGACTTCACCATTTATTCCATATACTTGCACAGTGATATTGCTATTAGCAAACCATCCAGCAAAATTAGCTTGTCCTGAATTGTGTGTTCCACCTTCATCAGATCTACCGTTCTTTAAGCTATTGTTATCGCTAGGATTGTTAAATGTAACAGCTACTTGATATTTTCTACTTGTTGGATTAGAAGTTGTACCACCATTCATTTGATAAACAATTCTATAAGTATTTCTAGTGTAATAAACATTAATATTAGTAGTTCCGTTTGGTGAAATAATATAGCTATGTTCATTTCTATTGTTAATTCCTCTATATTCACCATATTCATTAGCGTCTGCTCCTTGTAGAGTAAATCCACGGAAGAAGTCATCGATTAACTTGTTGTTTGTAGTAGATACAAATGTTGGAGTTACACCAGACTTTTTATTAATTGTCATATGTGCTTTGTTACCAGTGTTTATCGAAGTGTTCACAAACTTACCTTCGCTTGGTTCTGCTTGATTTTTACCCTTATAGGTATAAGGTTTTAATGTAATTAATGAATCGGCTGTTCCTTGATAAGTTTCAATACCCACCATTTGGAAGTTTGTACTGTTATGTGCTGTGCCATCGGTAATATTTTGTTTCCAGAATGTTACAGTAAACTTAACATCATTTAAACGTTCCCATTGAGCATATAAGGTAATTACATCACCTTCCGTAACTGTTAAGTTTTGGAATTGTTGTTCATCTTTGAATGATAAGCAACGATTATCCTTACCTATATATTCCTTGCCCTTTGTTTCATCACTATACAATGTACAAGCAGTTCCATTAGGAGCTTTACCTGTTCTTGTTGTTGTCCAACCGGTAAATTTATAACCAGCCATAGTGAATTGATTTTTATTTAAAGCACTAATAATATCATAAGTTACGTTAGTCATGTTAGGAGTGTATCCAGAGGTATTTGCTTGTGTAACATTACCTAAATCATCTCTAAATGTTTGCTTATTGTTATCAAATATAATTGTGTACTTAATTGGTTGCCAGATAGCCTTTAATTTAACAGTAGCACCTTCAATAGAAGTTAGGTTTTTCATTGAAACAGTTTGACCAACCTTTTCAGCTTGTGTTAAGCCAATCCATTCTTCTGGTACTGTGAATGTTTCATCTGTTACTGTATCTTCACCAATAACGTGTGGTGTCTTATCCATTCCAGTAATTTCCCATCCCATGAATAGATACCCTTCTCTTTCTGGGTTAGTTACCTTTATAGCGCTATCATATGAAGCAAAAGTAGGATTTCCTGGATCAACACCGCAACCCTTACCATCGCATAAGTCGTATTCAACTCTATACATTACCTTAGACCATGTTGCATATAAGTTATAAACTTTTTCTGTATCGTAGCCTAGATAATCAGCAATATAAGTTCCTGAGAATGAAGAACCCACATCGTAATAGTTTAATCTTTCCTTTTGACATACGCCTGTATTGGCAATCCATACTCCGCCTTTATTTTCACAAGTTTCTTTTGTCTTTTCGTTAGTCTTTACAAAAGAGTATTTAGAGTAATTACATTTTCTATCATCAATTCCAAGAGCATCGTTCATTACATCTTCGCAAGATTCAACCCATGCCACTTGGTTATAACCTGTTCTTTCAAACTTAATCTTTCCTTCTGAAACATATGGTTGTTTTACTTCGTTATAAGCGATTTCATTATCAACAACTAATTCATGGTCCTTAATACTAATTTTCTTAATTTCCCATTGAACTTGTTTATCTGTTGTTGAACCGTCTTTCCATTCGGTATTAACCTTATCTGTTAATCTAAATGTTGTTGTGTATGTTCCTGTGGCAGTTGCCTCTAAGTCCCCTTTCATTTCCATGAACTTAGAGTTGTAATTTAGCCATGAAGGAGATTGAACTTGACCAGTATATAGATAATCTCCAAATAATGTTGGAACATCAAATACTTTTTTATTAATAGTTACAGTTAATGTATCTTCAATAGTTTTATGTCCAGTAGCTGTGATTCTAAACCATACAGTATGAGTACCTACATTTTTAAATCTAGGCATTGTTGTTTCATTATAATTTTTGTTTTCAGGAGCACAAGTTGCTGAACCGTTTTGACATACTGGCTTAGTCTTACTAAATGCTATTGTGTAGCTACTTGCAGGATAGCTTACTACAACCTCTGCCTTACAGCCTGTTGCAGTACATTTATCAGAAGCATCGTTTTTACCGAATGTTCCATATCCTGTAAAGCTTGCTATACCATTTTGTTTAGTATATTTAATTTCTGCTGCCTTAATCTTAAATGTTTTAGTTATTTCACCAGAATAATTGCCTGTACCCGTAACAATTACTTGCGCATTTTCACTTGGGTTAACATTGTTTACATATTTAACTGTATAGTCCTTGTTTTCTACAAGTGTTGTGTTTCCATCTTTTACAGTTACATTAGGTTTCATTGCAGCACCAGTAAAGACAAATTCATTTTGATCTAAGCTTACCATTCCTGCTGTAATGTTTTTAGCATTAATAATTAGTTTATTTGTTCCATAATATGAATCATAATATTCTTTTGAAATACTATATGAAATTAGATATGTTCCTGCATTTGTAAAGCTTGGTAATGTGCTTGAAGTTTTTTCTACACCTTGTTCTTCCCAAGAATAAACAATCTTTGCATCAGTTGGATCGTATTTTAATGAAATTGAATGGCTATTTCCGTCATAAGTTAATTTATTATCACTAGCGGTTACTTTAATGGTTCCATTTTTAACTTTTACATATAAAGTAGTAGTAGCAGATTCGAAATTTGCATTTCCTGTTGTTTTTACAGTAATAACATCTTCACCAGCAGATAGTGGTGTTAAAGTAATCTTATTTCCACTAACACTTACTTTTGTATGTTTTTGCCCTGTTAAACTAACTGTACTACCAGACTTGGTTGTGAATGTTACATTTTGACTAGTTGGCATAACTAATTCAACTGAACTCTTATTTAATTTAATTTCATCTTTATCCTTAACAATTTCGATTGTTAATGTTCCAGACTTAGTCGAGAAACCGTTCGCACTTACTTGCCAGTAAACTGTATGCTTACCTACATCAGTAAATTTAGGCATTGAAGTTAAATCGTACTTGCCGTTTGAAGTACCAAACTTAATAGTTGGTGAATTATGGTTATTAACCTTAACATCTGCACCACCAGTAGTAGCAGTACCTGTATAAATAGCATAACCATCAGCAATTGTAATTCCAAATTCATTAGGTCTAATATTGAAATTTAAAACTTTTGTACCAGAATAGTTGCCCTTACCTGTTACTGTGATCTTGCCTGTTCCTACATTAATATTATTTTCATATTTTAATGTATAGTCGGTATTTTCTATTAAGTTAATACCGTTATAAGAAACAATAACAGCAGGCTTAATTTCACTTCCTGTCCAGAAAGCTTCTTTTTCCCATGAATAAGTTAGGTTATCTACATTCTTTTGAGCAATAGTAATTTGTCCTGCGTTTACTACTTCGCCTTGATAATTGCTAATACCCTTTATAGAAATATTGAAAGTTCCATGTTCATTAACTGAATTAGAACTTGAAATTATATAATCCTTTTGATTCACTAATGTAACAGCTTTTCCATTAATTGTTGTAGTTACTGTTAAATTAGGAACGATACTTTGTCCATTATAAGTAACGTTTGCGTTATTCACTTTTACTTTTGTATTTTCGTTTGTTAGCTTAAATGGTAAAATTCTGAAATCAATAGTTGTACTTGATACTTTATTACCAGTTTTGTCGTAAACTCTTATTTCCTTACCGGCAGATGATATTGTTGAAAGATTTATTTTATATGAACCAGCATCTTTTTGAGATGTTGAAGTACATGTTTCCCCTTCTTTACAAACTGTCCATTTAAAGAAATTACTTTGTCCTCTATAAGCAGGATCTTCTTCATAAAACATTGGAATTTGTTGTTCGTTATTAAATGTTGTAGTAGGAGAAAGAACTGTTAACACTTTTGCTGTCTTAGTTAGACTTACACTGTAATCCCATGCATATCCATCAACAGTTATCTTAAAATTAAGATTTTTATTATCAGTAAAGGCTTTGTTTAAAGTTGTTTTAAGTACTAGATTTCCATTAGTTAATGTCATTGTAGCTTCGCTTGATGTTGCCTTAGCACCATCCTTTAAACCTAGCATATAAATATCTAAACTAGTATCGCCCCATGCTAATTGATAAGCATTGGAATTTAATACAGGTTTAATTCTAATTGTTATTGTTTTAGTTGAGGTCTTTTTAGAATTGCTATCAGTTACTGTTACAGGCAGGTTATAAACGCCACCCTTTTTCTTTGCTGATATCGTGATAGTTCCATCACTACTAATTGAGAAACCATCAACGGTACTCATTTTGTATGTATAACTTCCTGTACCTGTTGTAGGGGCACTTATTTTCCATGTTTGAGCACTTTCTGAATAATTAAATTCTTTTGTTTGTGCTTTGAAATCTAATTCATTTGCTGCCCAATGAGCGTAAACGGTTTGATTTGAACCAATATTTTTCCCGTTAAAACTGTTTCCACCACTTGCTGCTGACCACCAATTATCAAAGCGATAACCCTTACATGATAAAGAAGGTAATGAAACATTACCACCTGCATATACAGCATCATTATTTGGCTGACTCACATTACAAGAACTATAAGGTTTGTTTATGTTATATTTAACATAATACATATTCTTTGCTGGTGATGAGCCACCATTTGTGGTTACTTGATAATAACCATCTGTATTGAACTTTTCAGCATTGATATTTAGCCATTGTCCCCATGTCATATCGGTAGAGTTTGATCCTTTACCAAATGCCATTTTTTCACTACCATTTATAGAGAATTTATAAACATTTGATTCAACTCCATTTTTGCCGTTGGTATAGTCATCTACCTTACCGGTACTAGGAACCTCGGCATTTATGCAGGCACCAGAGACGCAAACTGCCAGTATCAAAGCTGGGAGTAATTTATTTTTCATAGAAGCCTCCTATAAAACATTAAACTATAATCAAACTATTCTACTAAAATGGTCATATAAAAAACATTTTTTTGAATTTAGAGATAGAAAAAAGATTTTGACCCTTTCGTGATTGCCCTAAACAATAAAAAAGATTACTTGCAATCGAAACCACAAATAATCTTTTTCTTCATTAATCAATTATTTTGTAAGAAATAATTGGTTCTAATTTTATATCATAATTTGTTTTACCATCGGTTAAATATAAATATGAAATTCCACCATCAGCTTCTGTTAAGTATCCTGTTTTGTTGTGCTCATTAACTTTTACCTTAATAAAGATATTAGCGTTTTCTTCTTCATATAAAACCTCTCCTTCTGGTTTTTTGTTAATACAGATTTTTTTATCAGATAATGTTCCAACCATATCCCTTATACCGTCAGAGAAAGAAGCTTTATCATTAACCCTTAAATTTTCTTTATCAATTCTTATGCCTATAACATAGTCTTCATCTTTATTTACTTTAAAGACGTCATTAAACTTTTCATTGTTATAACTTAATTCTTTTGAATTATTTTGAGGAATTTCAGATACTAGTTTAATATTATCTGCTTCATACTTATTTAATGATTCTTTTAAAGTGCTACAAGATGCGATTTTATCAATAAAGAACTTATCAGCAAAATCAAATGTGTCAATTGTGCCCATACCGGCTTTTCTATCTAGAACAATTTTATTATCTTTTATGAAAACTAGTTCTTCCGTATTGTCTAGACCTAATTTTAATAGTTTTTCTTGATCTATAATTACGGTTTTTAATCCTTCTAATTCTTGTTTGTCGGAATTTATCTTTTTAAAATATTTTTCTTCGTCAGATTCTGACAAGAAAACTTGATAAATATGATAACCATAATCTTCAATTATTTGTTTATAAAATTTTTCTGTTGAACCATCTAAATAATCGCATCTCACATTGCCAATGATGTGCAATAAGGTTTTACCAGATAAATTCAATTCATTGCCTTCTGTGTCTTGTAAGAAAATTTCTTCACCAATATTTTTTAAAGAAGAATAGCTATTAAATGTTTCAGTTCCTGCTTCAAAAATCTTTTTACAATCATCGTCTAAATAATCATAAATGTCGTCACTATTTACAACCTTATAATTATTCTCTTCTACATTTATTTTGTTTTGAACATTATTATCAGGTTGCTTTGTACAGCCTGATAATAACATTAAAGTTGAAAAACTAATCAAAGTAATTTTATTAATATTCATTCCATGTTGCTCCGTTATCATTAGATTTTACTAGTCTTCTAGTTGCTGATTTACTTGCGCATTGGCTAGTTCCACAATTTTGAACAGAACCCCAACTAGTTACTGGATAATAAACAGTTGCTGTTTGATGGGTTCCTCTATTATTCAAACCATAACCAGTAGCACATCCTGCGGATTCGATGCTTCCTGCTGTTGTCCAACCACAATTTGCATTTGTTGAATTCCAACAAGTGTCACAAGATCTGCCTGTATCTCTATGCCACCAACAGCCACCAGCGTTTTCTCTCCAATCACAATCATCATTAGGACATGTTGGATTACCCGCAACTCTTGGTCCAGTACAAACAGTATGACAATTACAGCTATAAGATGATGTCTTGTAGTTATAATTACTCCAATAATTTACTGTACCAGTTTTGTAATATGAAGGTGCGCTCCATTGATAGCTTCCGCTATATCCGGTTGCATCTTGATAACCATATATAGTTTTAATTGTCCATGTAGGCTTGGCACTGGTATCTGATGTTACCCTACCTTCCCATGTTGTTACATTATAATTGTTTGTGTTTGTTACAGGAACAATTTTTATATAAGCATTATAAGGCACTCTTTGGTACCAGTCTTGAACTTGTGATGCTACCAAATTTCCGTCCACATAGATATCACATAAGAAACCAGATAATCCATTATTTTGTTGGGTTCCGTTAATAACAGGATTTAAATCAACAATAGGTCTGTAAGACCAATTAGCGGTATATGTAACATTACCAGCAAAGGTGGCTGGAATATTATTAGCTGGTGCATTACCATTTGAAGTACTCCAACCAGTAAAATCATATGTATCTCTACTAGGATTAGAAATATACATACTACCATCTGAATTGTATTTTAAGGCACCTCCACTACCACCGTTGTTATCGATTGTCATGGTATAGTTTTGTTTTGTTTGTTTACCTACGCAATTGCTAGGCAGTCCATTACCACCATTAGAATAATATTTTGCTGACCCGTAGTTTTGAGCGTTATTTATACTTTCATTTACGCTTACTGGACTGTTATTTTTAGTAAGACAGGTCCAATCATAATGTGTATATGTATCAGCAAGTATCGGTGAAAAGCCTAACGCTAATAACACCAAAAAAACTGACTTTTTCATATTAACCCCTCCAATATGTCTGAGAGATATTACTTAAATAAAAAGAATGTTATTATAATTTTAATTTTTAGCACGACAATAAGGAAACTTTTAGCTTTCCTTATTTATCCTTTTTTATATTCCCAATTAATGCTGTTAAAAAGCAATATAAAAACTATCACGAATGATAGTCTTTAATATGAAACCTTTTGTTTAGAAATATATTTACCTACACATAGGTTTTTTACATTTGTATCGCTTTCTTTTACATCGAAGGTTTTTCTTACAGTTTTATAGCTAGCTCCAGAACTTACAGCATTTTCTTGTGTAATAATATTACCATTAGAATCCGCTAAACAATCAGCTGTATATCTTATATAATTTGTTGTCCATTTTGCTTCAACAGTCAGGTTTCCAGTAGTTCTAGAAGCTAACTTTGTGTACAAATCATTAGCGCTGCTAAATGAAGCGTTTGCACCTTCATTTATTCCTGTAACTTTATTTCCATTTATATACCAACCAACAAAAGTATATCCTTTTCTTGTCGGAGATTTTAATGATACTCCGTAAAGAACATTGTATGTACTTGGATTATTTGAATTATTTGTTCCTCCGCTTAAATTATAAGTAATCTTATAAGTAATTGGATCGTAATCATATTCATAAGACATTCCCTTAGCTTGTTGTGTTACGGAAGTTCCTATGTTATAAGTTTTCCATGAGCCATCGATAGAACTTGTGCCAAAAGAACTTCGTAATTTAAATCCATTTGGTATTGTAGTTTGTTTAGAAGAATCCATTGTATAAGTCGAATTATATAATGCATTAAAAGATGTATTTCCTATACTGAAAGCTTTTTTATCTCCATTATTGCCTTCGTTATTTTTATATCCCCAGGTCCAATGAGCAACAGAGTTAGTATAAGTAGCAATTTTCCATTGGGCATATAAGGTTATATTATTTTTGTAAGACCACGTCCAGTCTTTACCGGCTTCATAAACACCAGATGAAGATAATCCCCAAGCGGTGCCACTTCCATCTGCTTTTTCATTCCAGCCATTAAATACATATCCTGTTTTAGAAAATGAGTTTTGACGAGTTCTAAAAGGCTGATTATATGTAGCTGTGCTATTTTCCATAGTTCCAGAACCACCATTTGCATTATAACTTACTGTATAAGTTAATGGATAAGAATAGAACGTTTTTGTTTGAACATCTCTTGAAATGGTTTTTCCTACCGAACTTTCTTGCCAACTAGACCAGTTTCCCCAAGAACTAGGTGCTGCATAAACGGTTCTTGTAGTATGAGAAACATAAGTAGTTCCTGATGGAGCACTTGTATTCCATTGCCAACCAGTAGTACCTGATGAATTAGAATTATAGTAATATCCAAAATTTCCATAATAAACATATGTAGCATTTCTTCCGTCTCCACCATAACCATAAGAGTGAAGAGTTACCGTACCATTGCAAGAGCCTGTATCATTGGCATGAGGACCACTGTTTTCTTGTGTATTCGTAGTTTGATTCATTACAGTTATGAAGTTGGAACCATTACATCTTAAAACAACTCTTGCTTGGGCGTAATTACTCCAAGCTGGATACTGTGAAATATCTATATCTGCGCTAATACTATCAAAATTCCATGTAACACCATTGGTCGCAATTGATTCTATGTCTGTTTCGCCTGCGGTTCTAATTAAATTGTTTCCCTTGACACTCCACGTTCCTCTTTTTGTAACTACCTGATTGTAAGAAACATTATATTGGGTGCCTTCTGTATAGAAACCATCACTAGGTTTGGTAGTGCTATACCCCCCCCATGAAGCTACGTCTCTGTATCTATAAAAAGTTTTACTTTGGCAGGAGAAACCGCTCGGACAACTATCCTGCCATTGGCTATAACCAGAGCCATATGAACCTGGGGCTGTTTCGGCTTTTACATTGCTTACACACGCAAAAGAACCTATACATAGGCATATTGATATAAGTTTTTTAAGAGCTTTTTTCATATATCATTTTCTCCATTAATAATCGATAGATTATAATTGAAAGACCGTACAAATATTAAAAAAGCAAATATTGATTAGTACGAATAGGTTAATCTATACAGGCAAATGGTGAAAGAAAAGCTCGCCTTATTAAGGTGGTCTAATTTATAAATGGTTTAAAATTTTATTAATGAATTGATATTTTAATGTGCGAGCAAAGAAGTAAAAATAGCAAATAAAACAATACCAACAATCCAACCAAGAGATACTATTATCGATATTATCAGAACGGTATCTAAAATAGGAAAAACAATTCCATAATTATTCATTGGATATAAAGATAAGAAGTCTCTTAAAAAATAAGCAACTGTTCCTATTGGCAAAAATATACATATGGAATTAATTAAAAATAGCTTTGTAAGCTCTCTAATATTCGTTTTTATTAAGGTAGTTGGTAAAGCATTTATATATTCGTTATATTTGCAAGTTCCACCATTTTTTACATATTCCTTAAACATTTTATCAATTTCTTTATCGGTTACTTCATATTCAAACTTTAAAAACTTGATTCTCATTCAATTTCCTTGTATAAACATACAAGGAATTTTACTTTTATATTCAACCGATTATTATTTAAGAAAACAGGTCAATATAAAATGCCAGTACAAGTTAATGGTTGTGCTTGCAAAGTCTTTCTAACTAGTATGAATGAACTTGTATATGGAACAACTGATATTGTTTCATTTATTGCTAGTAGTGATGTATTTTTGGTTCTTACTATTTGGCTTACTAGGAACAGTCATCTTAAGCTGCCCGCTTAATATTAATGGTTTTAAATATTTTCTTGTAAAATAGGTAAGATTTTTATATCCAATGAATGAGCAAATTTCTTGCTTATTTTTTTCTGTTGCACAAAATTCTAGAATTAATTGTGTAATATCCTTTGGTCCAACTTGGTCACTAACTTGGTCACTAACTTGGTCACTAACTTGGTCACTAACTAAGTCATTCAAATTTGGATCATAGTTTAAATTTTTGAAAGTAACTTTAAAATCCATTGCAGTTGATGAAAATTCAGGTTTAAATTCAATTCTATATCCTGGAAGCATTTCTGTTTCGCTAATAATCTTTTTTAAACCACTTCCACGTCTTTCCATATACTTCATGCGATGAAATAAATCAGCGATTACGGGATTTCTTCGCATAGAACGTATATTATAAACATCGTATTCTTGAATTGTTCCACCACCAAACATGCCACCCGGAGAAGCAATTTCTAAACGGTCATCAAACATATCTATATGAATTTCACTGCCAAGCACTATATAATCACGATGAATTAGCGCATTGACAATAGCCTCTGTTATAGCTCGTTCAGCATAATCGGGTTTATCTACTCTGTATTGCGCTTCTTTAGCAAATCTGACTTTGGAATTGTTTTTAATAAAGTCAGAAGCGCTCTTTAATAGATAGATTAAATTTCCTTCATATTCTTTATCATCTAGTGCATCATCAAAAATCGAACCTTTTTCTAAGCCGTTCCATCTAGTGCAAAATATACGGGAATTGTACACTATATGTTGATCGGACATGAGCTTTCCAGCGTTTGTTAAAAAGCCATTTTTATCAGCTAAACCAAAAGAGATATAATCTGATGGTTCAAAATGAAGACCAGTTCTTTCTAGGTAAGTCGCTTCTAGAAGTGTGAAACTGTAATCCTTCTTTAAAGCATCTGTTAATAAAGTGTCAAATGATTGATTAGTTCCTTTTAGAATTAATTCATTGACAATGTAATCTGGTGCAATTATGCTTTCATTTCCAACACGAACATAAGCTTCCATAACACCATCTGCTTTGTAATAATAAGGAGTAGAACGTCCAGATGACACTTCTACAGCCAATAGATTTTTATTATCTTCTACAAATGGCTTTAAATTGAATTGAGGCAGCGGTGTTATACGGTCTTTAATTAAACGACTAATTGCTTCAGCATCACTTTGCACATCTGATAACCCAACTAGTTCTCTATCATCTGAAATGCCAAAAAATAAAGTTCCACCAATACCATTAGAAAATGCACTAACACTTTTCAACCAACTTTTTGGTTTGTTTATTTCAAGCGCAACTTTGAAATCGCATTCTGTCGCTTCAGCGATTAATTGTTCAATCATATTATAATTTCCCTTCTTTCTAAGCGTATTTTGTTTATCTATATTATACTTGGCATCTGGGACTCTTTCAAATTCCAAATCATCTTTGTTTATTTACCTATTTATATCTCATTACTTAATTCTCTATTTACATATGATGATGACGTACTTAATAAATAGTGAACCGCCCGCCACCTAGGCGAGCTTCTTGCTTCAACCACCCCATCCAACTACACACATAAATGTATAGATTGTCCTTACAAAATGTCCACAAGCATTGATTCAGCTAGTTCCTAGCCTATATAAAATAATACTTTATTTCATTAATGGTTATAACCAATCTCACCCTCAATCTAAAAGTAGGAATTTCTTTTTAAACTATGTTAAGTTTTTAATGTTTTTGAGTAAAATCCAATATCTATAAAAGAAAGAAAGGAAATTTATGATAGGAAAACCAAAATTCAAGTATAAAGACATTGTTGAATTTAAATACAATGGCGAAAAAATTGTTGGGACTATTGAAATTATCGATAGTCATGGAACATATTTCGATAAGTCAGACGTTTCGTATGACATTATGTGTGACAACTATAAAGGAGGACCGATGTTCTTCAAACATGTTACAGAAAGGTTGGTAAAAAAATATGAAGGTAATTGACATTCAACGTAAAGGCAATCTTCTTAGATTTTGCCTTGGTGACGATAATTGCAGGGACTACTATGGAGATGACTGGAATGATGCTCCATGGCAAGAAAACGCTGGTCCTGTATACAGCCAATTCGTTCGTAAGGTAATTGATGTTGTGTTCAATTGGAAATACGGTATCGAAGATTCCTACAATACGGAGTATGGCTACTGTACGATGGAAGACATTAAGGCAGGACTACCCTACTATTTCATTACAGTTGATGAAGATAGCTGTTGGAGCAAGTTGGTCGGTGTCTTAAATCTAAATACTCCTGAAAACGAGCTAAAAGAATTGTTGAAAAAATATGACGCAAAAATCGTCGAAGAAAGGGATTGGAATGAAGAATAAAAGAAGAAAGCTTCAACTTAAAATTCGTAGAGTTTTAAGAGAAGCTAATAAAATCTTAAAAGAAGACCTATTTGCAGGTCGTTTTGAAGTAAAGCTAGTCAATAGAAAGGATTTTGCTGAACCGGCTTATCATCCCGTATATTGTCCAAAAAACTTTGCCATTAATGAAGCTGGCGATCCACAATGGAACTGGTCTCTTTACACTATCGAATTAATCGATAACGAAGAACCAGAGCGTAACTGCCGTTTCGCATTCAGATGGTCAGATACATTTGAACTTTGCGATGGGCATCCATTAGATAATAAGGCGTATGCTTATTATCGTTCTGGGGGTTTGTTTAAACTAAACGAGGCTATAAATGATTTTATTATTTACAGTGATTTCTGGAAGAAGTGGCACTATCTAGAATATGCTAGAACCCACTGGTTTTCTGGAAAGACCTTAGAAAAGCAAATGGAAGAGCTTGGACCAAAATGGATAGATGCTGATACCTTGTTGGAAGCTGTTCCAAATAAGTTTAAGCTTGGACCTGTGCCTGAAAAATTTGAAGAGGAAGAATAATTCCTCTTTTATTTTGCTCAATTCCTTGTACATGCATATTGCAATGAAAAATATTAAAAACAAGGTTATCAATCCCCTACCTAAAAGTATTATCTTATAAAGGAGTTTTTCTATGTTATTTGAATTAAAACCAGAAGATTATAACGGAAGTTTAGAAGGAAGAAAATATTATCAATCAATTAAAAATGATATTGAATTGGTTAATATAATTAGAGTGCCAGTAGAGGCAAGAATTTCAATGAGTTTTGTTTGTGGATTTAACGAGTTAAGACAAGAGAATTACAAATTTATTTTCTTATGCGATGATAAAGAAAAACAAAATCAATTAGATGAAATCACTAAAATCATGAGTGATAAAATTGGGAATCTTGTTTGGGAAGATTATTGGTTAGCACCAAATAAAAGAAGTATGGTATTAAAGCCTAAAAATCGTAGAAGATATTTGATAGAGGAGACTAAATGAAGATTAACACAATTGTAGAATTTAGTGACAAGAAAGTGTCACTAGTAGATTTTGACAACAGATTAAAAGCTTATTTAAAAGAAAACAAAATTACACAAAAAGAAATTGTGAACGTCCACGCTTATGTAAAACCAGAAGCGATTTATGTAGTTTTGGAAAACTATTTAGGAGACATGATTAATATTACATTTCCAAACGAATAAAAGGCTACACTAGCCTTTTCTTATGCAATATATATTTGTTCTTCTGGTAAGCAATAAACCAAACGCAGTCCATCCAATACCATTACAGGACTTTTTACAGCGTCTTCCCTAAAAGAAAATAACTCAAAACATTCCTTCTTATATAGAACTCCTTGAAGACTGATTTTTCTACCTAATAGATTAGCATAATCTTCATCATCAATTAATCCAATGAGCCAAACCTTATTATTGTCTTCATAACCAATATCGCAACAAATAAATTTTTTATTCATATCATTTTGGCACAAATACATTCCATCACAGTTAAATCTGTCTAATATATATAATCTTCCAAACAACGGAGTTTTAAATAGCATATTTTCCATTTTTCGCTACCTCTGTTATTATTGTAGAAATCTTAATTATATTTATTATTTTTTAACATGAATGTTTAAAACTTTATAACTAAAAACGCCTACCCCCCCTTTTTGGATAGACGTTTTCTTATTATTCACCTAGATATATTTGGTCGTATTCCCCTGGCTCCTCATCGTCGTCATCATCTCTATTATGTAGAATAGTGATTGTTATATTAATGATTAGAGAAAGTAATGTTGCCAGTATAGAAATCATACATGGATCAAAGAACACTGAAATCACGATACCAACTAGCAGGTTAATAATCAATGTTGTGATATTTACAGCCTTGTTGGTAAATGCGACATTAATGATAATAGCTAGTATAGAAACTGCTACTACAATAATATGCATCCAGTGACCACGTTTGTTAAATTGTGCTATATATTCCTTTAATTCTGTAATTTTGCTAGTGTAATCCATTAGATTCTTATTTAGATTAGTATCTAAATTACATCCTTCAATTCCTTCAATCTCAGCTTCAATTTCAGCAATCTTAGCCTGGATTAATTTCCAATCTTTTGATTTATAATCTGATTTCTTTAAGCTGTCTTTAATTTGTTGGATTTGTAATCTTGCGTTTTCACATTTCTTAGCATTTTCTTCTGCTAAGTTGTCTTTTTCTTCTGCTGTTTTTGTATTAGTATATTCGATTTCAATATAGTCTTTTACGACTTCACTTGCCTTTACGAGATTGATTTTTGCTACTTTGTAAGTCTTTTCTTCTGTATTAATTTCGTAATTTTCTGGTACTTCAATTTGTTTGATAGTTCCAATTACACCTTCAAATACATAAATTCTTGCCTTACCTTCCTTATCGGTAGTAGCACTAGCTTCTTGTTCATAAGAGTCCTTTAATAAATTGCCCTTCTTGTTATATAAACCAAGTTTAACTCCCTTAACAGGCTCTCCATCTTGGTCCTTAACAGTAATCTCGATACCATATCTATTCTTTTCTGTGTTAATCCAAATAGCCTTCTTTAATACGATATCATTTGCCCATGCTAAACCATTTTCAAAGCCTTTTTCTCTTACAACCTTATATTCATTATTATCAGCAATATATCCATATGGATGTTTAACCTTAACATAATAGCTTTCACCGTATACCATTGAGTCAAATGAAATTACATTGTTGTTTCTTTCTACTTTCTTTGAATCAACTTCTTGTCCCCAACTAGTATAAAGAATTAATTTATCACCCTTAACAGCATTGATTACATTAACGGCAATTTTCATAGGGTCAAATCCGAATACCATACTTGCCTTTTTAATTGAACCATCTTTGTTAAATTCAACCTTAACATCTTGATCTTTTGAACCAAAATATCCATAAGGAGTATCTGCCTTAACGGTCCATGTTTTCTTTTGAGAATATGTTGTAGTTAATACGTCCTTACCCTTGTCGGCATCCTTCTTGTCTTGATTATCATATAAATGGAAGGTGGTTTCTAATTTACCATTAGTTCTGTTATCTTTACCAGATACAGCGATGATAATTTGATGTCCCTTAGCTGGCTTATCTTCGATCTCTTCTTTATCTTTTTTGAAATCAAAATCATCTGGTAATGTAGGTTCTAATTTATCACAGTTTTCATCACCAACTTTACATGCGTTTGGTTTTTCATAACCATCTGGTGTCTTTGTTTCAATAATTGTGTAATCATGTCCAAATGTTACTTCAACTTCTGCCTTACCGTTCTTATCTGTTGTTGTAATAGGTTCTTTAACAGCTTCTTCAATTGGTAGTTTGCCAGTAACCTTGTCATAAGTTGTGTATTCTGTTCCTTCTACTGGATTACCAGAATTATCTTTTTTAGTAATTACGATTGTATATTTATAAGGTTCTAGATTAATTTCTAAATCATAGAAATCCTTTTCAAAATTGAACTCAGGATACTTCTTGATTAAATCAATATTCCATTTTGTATTGTCTCCGTTTTCATCCTTAGCTGGTTTATATCCAAAAATAGTTTTGGTTTGTTCAACATAATAATCTTGACCATAAGTTACATTAAAGATTACTTCACCGTTTTTATCAGTTGCTTTTGTTCCAACAATTTCACAAACCTTAACTTGCTTATTGTTTTCCCAGAACTTATGTGCCTTATCATACACTTCAACCGCATCATTGTATTCAGCTAACTTAACAGCATATTCAGTCATAGCCTTTTCGTATAGTTTCTTATCTGTATAATCAGTTTCAACTGGTTTTACAGGTTCAGTTATTGTTAATTTAGGTTCAGGTCTATCCTTTAATTCACACTTACTACCGTTGTATATAGTATATTCAATGCTTTCTGGTTTAACATCAGTAAACACTGAATTAGTACCATGAATTTTAATATTAAATGTTTCAGGAACTACATAACCAATTTCGTTAATTTCATCAGTTTCAAAGTTAAAATCTGCATAATCTTCATTCATATGAATGTTATGAATTTCGTTGGTTAATTTATATCCAAAAGGAACTTTAATTTGTTCTAAATGATAGTCATGTCCATAACTTAATGTAAAGCTTATCTTACCTTCTTCACTAGTTTTATATTCGATCTCTTTATTAGAAACTTCATCAACTAATTTATAAGTAGCACCAACAACCTTTGTCTCGTGGAATTCTTTATTCAAGAATGTGTAATTCACTTTATAAGTCTTAGCTTCTTGTTTTACATTAACTGTAATAACATCAGTTTCGAAAATAAATGGATCTGTTGGCTTTACTTTGTATTCATTTGTGTCATCCTTATAACCGAATTTGCTTCCTTCTTGCTTAATAAAGTAATCATGATCAATTCCATATTCTAATGTTGTTTTTGCTTGACCGTTTTCATCAGTAATTATTTCGCCAATCTTTGTAGGATTGCCGTTCGCATCTAATTGTCCTTTATCATAAATTCCGTATGTAATACCTTGTACAGGCACATCATCATAAGCAGAATTTGTATTATTAACAACTACTGTAAAGTTAAGTGGAGTATTAACAATTGAGATTGTAGCTGGTTTATTGTCAACTACTTTATAATTAGCTTCATCGGTTACTGTTGTTTTATATCCAAATGTTTCCTTTACAGTGAATGTGTAAGCCATACCTTCTTGCTTATCAATTGTGAAAGTTGGAAGATATACTTTCTTACTAGTTCCATCTAAGATAGTGTCTTTATAAACACCCTTATTGAATACGTCATAAGTCCATTCTTTACTTAATTTCATTTCATATTCGTTTGTTAAATTTCCAAATACATCATTGGTTGTAATGGTTCTTGTAATGAATTGACTGTCGTTATCTGGATTATCTGGATTAGTTGGTTCTGTTTGAGAATTAGGAGCAAACTTAATTACAACCTTAGCCACCAAGTCTTTCTCAGGAGCATTAGTAGGAATTGTTAAGGTTGTTTGACCATAATAATCGCTTACCTTACCATCAACAGTATTTCCGCCAACAAAGATTTTATAAGTCTTGCCAGCAACTAGCTTTACTTCTTCACCAAATAATTGGTTTGTTTCATTTAATATGCCTGTATAGATAATATTATCTTTACTTTCACCAATCGCATAAGTAATATTAGTAATTGGAGTTTCTCCCTTTTCAGGTAAGTTTCCATATACACCTAATGTGAACTTAATTGGATTTTGACTCATATCGACGTTATAAACAGCATCCTTTTCAGTTACTGTTACAACATTATCTTTAACAGCATAATAGCCAGCAACACTACCATTCTGCTTTACAGTATAAGGACCTTTTTCAAAATCAATATCAACATATTTATTACCTTGATCACCAAATGTTACAGTGTTAATATTTGTATTTGTATTATCATAGATATCAAATTTAGCAGCAGTATTTGATTTGATGTTTATTCTTGCGTATTGATAATCGTTTGTATTTAATACAACCTTATTAGTTTCACCCTTCTTAGCTAAACCATTTGCGTCAGTTACATAAGTTCTATAACCTGAGTTATATTTATTGCTACCTGTTAAACCATAAATACCATTAATGAAGTTTGATAACCAACCTTCTGTGTTTTCTAATTTAACCTTAGCGCTTACTTCATATTCTACACCAGCTGGCACGGTGAATTGTGCTGTTGCCTTTTGGTTTGTTTTAGGGTTCATTTCAAATGTATAAACAGCTTTGCCATCTTCTTTTTTGAATGTAGCATTAGTACTATTTAATTCATTCCATTTAGTCCAATCGGTTTCATTATTCCATACACCACAGTAATCAGCGTTTGCTATATTACATACACTATTAACATTTTGAGTGTCTTTGATAGTTAATTTAACAGTATTAATTACACTTCTATCTAACTTAACATTATCTAAAATACTTTCAACATTAATTACTGCCTTTTGACGAGTGAAATCAAAATATTGAATGTGTTCGTCATTTACACTTTCAGAAACAAATGATCTACAAGCATATTTGTCTGCATCAACATCACAAGTTTGTTTTACATCATAATATAAATTATTATTTACATTCTTAACTGTAATTAACTTATCAGTTGGAACATCTAATGTATAAGAATAATATCCGTTGTTATCAAGACAAACCTTATTTATTTCATTGCCAGTACATCTATCAATATTTTCACCTAGATGCATAACGATAGTAGAAGTTGAGTTAATCATTTCTCCGTTTTTACCGTCATCACCATAGTTATATGTAGTGTTACCAACATTTACATTAAATACTGCATTTAAATTACCAATATCTGTTTTGGCTTTTAATGTAAGTTTAGCTGTATCAATAACTAAATCAAAATTAGTTGCTCCTTGGTTTTCTTCTTCGTAGTGAGTCATTGGAAGAGATACGCTCTTATACCAAGAATCTTCTGCTAAATATCCATTAAATGGAGCATAAGCACCAGATAAATCGGTAATCCAAGAACCACCCAAATATCCTGTATAGTCTATATCAGGTTGTAGCGCTTTACCACTAGCACTTCCAGATTCAAACTTAATACCAGTTTTAGTTGTTGGAGCTGCTACATAAATATTCTTGTTAGCAGGTTTTGCATCGGTATTAGCACCAAAGTACATTTCTACACCAGCAACTGGAACACCACTACCTGTTGTAGCCTTAACTGAAACTTTTGTATAAGGTTGCTTCATATAAGAAGTAATTACGCAACCACCCTTTCCAGTTGTAATTGTGCTACCACCAAACATTGGTTCATGCGTTGTACCATTAGTTTCTACTTTAATCATCTTTGATTTTTTGTTCAAAGCAATTGTAGTTTCGCCTGTACCGGCACCATTAAATTCATTAGCCTTAATTTCATATCCAGAATCCCAAGAATAGTATCTATCCTTTGTTAATGATTCTTGAACAATCTTATAGGTCTTATATCTATCAACATTCTTGAATGAACCACTAGTTCCTTCAAGTGTTGCTAATTCTTTTGATTCATCATTTACTTCGCTAGTAATTACTTGTGCGAAATAATTAAAATTAACATCATGCTCAGTATTTTGAACATTATATTTAACAGTACAACTTTCAGTTAAACATTCATACAATTTAAATCTTGCTGAATTTTCACTGTTGAAATTATAGGTTGCTTTTAAATATTGGTTATCAACAATCAATTCTGTTCTTGGATCGTTTTTGTATTCATCCTTTGCATTATCGAAAGTTGTAAATACAATATATTCCTTTCCAAGTTCAGTCTTATAATCTTTTCTATCAATATCCTTTGTATTACTTGAATACATTTCTGGTGTTTCTACCATTGTTAGATAATCGTTTGTTTTTCCAGTTGTGCTATTGTCATAACCAACTTTTTCAATGCTATTATTAACAGCTGATACTACTAAATGAGTATTTTCTGGGATTGTATAAGTTATTGTTGTAGTACTGTTTTTGTTAACATTCTTTATTTTTTCAATCACATTCTTTTGTGGCTCACCAGCTTTAACTGACTGAGCAAATTCATCTGCGGTTTCATCCATTCGTCTGCCAGTAAGGTTATCAAAAATTTCTACCTTAACAGTATTAGAAACAGTTTTACCGTTGTCATTTTTTAAAGTTGCTGTGAATGTTTTTACATTTCTTGTAGCACCAACTTGGACGGTATGACCTTCGTCCATGCTTGTTGTAAATGAATTAGCTGTTAATACTTCTTCTCTATATTCTTTACTCTTATGAGTGTTTCTTATATCAGATGTGTAATAGATCGGATTTGTTTTATCACTACTTACGGTAAAGTCGGAGTCAAATAAAACATTCCAAGTCTTTTGTTCATTAGCATTTAATGTGGTTTTTTCACCATTTACATTTATATCAATAGCAACTCTATCGTTTGTATTCTTAACAGTTAGTGGGTATTTATTTGCTTCAAATTTAGCAAATAATTTTTTATCGCCAACTGAACCTAATTCAATTACATCAACTTTGTTTGTAAAGGTGCCTTCGCTATACCAGCCAGTAAAGGTATAACCTCTTCTTACTGCGTTAGTTAATACAATATCTTGTGTTTCAACTGTATAAGTTAAAGGATTACTTTGTGTTGTTTTGTTATTAGCTGGATATCTATTTCCAATTTCTAATGAATAATCAATCTTGTAAGTAATAATGTCATATGTTAAATCAATTACACGATTATTGTTTGGAGTATCCCACTTAACGGTTTTAGTTGGAGTTACGTATCCTGCGATATCCTCACCTCTTAAAGTAACGTCTTCATCAAACTTATGAGTTTCTTTAAACTCTTTTAATACCTTACCAGTACTTGATACATATCTGATTGTGTATTCGTAATCATTTGCTGTCCACTTAGCTGTATATGAATTATTTCCATTAGAATTCACAGATTGCCCAGCTTGATAGGTATTACCCCCATTTGTCCAGCCAGAGAATGTATACCCATCTCTACTGGCAGTCGGTAACGTAACATTTGGCCATCCATCTCTACCGTTTTCTGCGTAATTAGCTGTTGCTTCTCTATCAGAAGTAAAATTAGCATCAAAATTACTAAAACCAGTAAATCTCCAATGTATGTTTCTACTTATTGAATCGCTATTCTTAGATAACGTTACATTTGTTGAACCGTTGCCTTTATTCCCATCATATCTTACAGTAGCACCTTCACTAGTGTCACCCTTCCAGCAATTAGGAGCACTTACAGAACCACTCCAACCGCCATATGAGCAAGAACCCCATTTGTAATTGCTACATTTCTTTGAACCATTATATCTAGTTCTAGTATCGCTTCCTTTATCACAAGAGCCACCATTTGCATTATAACTTTGAGTTACTGTTATTCCATTGGAGCATGTTTGTGTTTTACCATTATCACATTCAGGAGTAATTAACCCCCAATCTTCGCATGAATAACTTTTATTTCCTGTGCTAGGAAATAAGGTAAGGGTCTTATTGCCGTTTTTTGATTTACTGTATGAAATTGTTACATTACGACCGCCACTGCTTAATAAATCTTTCTCGACAAAGGCAGCCTGAGAGCCAGCGGTTCCAGAAGAATTTATTGCGTTGTAAGTTTGTCCATTTGAAACTATTTTATTTGCTTTAACAGTAAAAGTTCCTCCATGTTTACAATTAATTGAAATTGCTATTGTTGTAGGACCAAGTGGCATTACTTCATTAGAATTACTTAACTCATCCAAGGTTTCTTCTGTTAATTCGTTTATTTGTTGAATTTGGTTGGAAGTAACAGAAACTTCTTCTCCGCCTTTAAATGAACTGTACATGTAATATTTACCTTCACTATCTTTAAATACATGGCCATTATCAAAGGTCAAGAAGTACTCTTCATCTTTTGTTAAACCTTCAATTTCTAGAATGCCATCTTTAATTTCTAGTTCTTCTAAAAATTCTCCGTTATCATAGTCCTCAGTTTCCTTTCCATCTTTCATGCATACATGAACAGGAACTTTCGTACCATCATAATCTTTAAACTTTCCTATACTTACAGTATCATCAAGTTCTAGGGGATTTCCTTCTTCATCTAAAAAACTGATAACTGTCTTTGTTACTTCTTCTTTTTGAACATCTTCCGCATTAAGAGGATTAAATAATCCTAGCATAAATATAGAAGACAAAAGGAATATGAACATCTTCTTATTTTTCATATAAAATACCTCTTGAAGATGATACTTTTTAAAACGATGATTTAATTATTTTTAAATAGAGAAGTTTATGTATAATATTTGTAGAAACTTTTTAAAAGTTTGGGCTGGTCGAAAGACCCGGGTTCACATTAAGGCGGGTAAGACACCCGCTGTTTATATAAAAATAAAATCTCCTGCTTTAAGTAGGAGATTTTCTAATGACTTTGTCTTATATTTGATACATATGATTCTTCGTGTATATTACTTCTAACTTTTTCATTTAGATCAAACCAGCCATAGCCTTGTGCATAATCACTCTCGGTGATTTTTCTATAAGCATTTTCTATTTTTGTTATGTTGTTTGATTCAATTATGTTGTATTCATAATCTTTTGCAACAGCTAAGATTATTGTTTTATAAACTCTCTTAGTTTTGCCATCTTTATTAAAGTCAATAACCAATTTAATTGGTCTAAAACTATCATAATTTAATGTGGCTTCTTTTGAAATCTTATTTTCTTCATCTAATTTTAAATCATGAGTATCTAATAGTTCGTATTTTTCGTTACGTTCAGTTTTTTGCATACCACTTACTATTTCAAGTTTTTTGCCTTCATAATCTTTTAATTCTTCTACTGTAAAAGTACTCAAAGATTGGCCCAACCAATTAATAGTATAAGAATCTGCGTTCGTTTCAATATCTAGATAATTATCTAAATTATTTGTAAATTCATCTACATCAGTGCCTTCTCTAATTAAGATAAATTCTGCGTTATTTTTAATCTCGACATCATATTCTAATGGTTCAATAACCTTTAAGCTATTATTAGAACCACACGCAAATAACATTAACAAAATAGGTATTAGTAATAATTTTCTCATTTTGCGCCTCTCATATCATATTGATAACTTCCGTGAACACTTGAATATGCAGTAAAAGCATTATATCCTGCTTCTTGACAAGTGCTTATATATCCATCAAGCTCATAATTGAATATTTCTGGATTTTCATTTGTATCAAATTCAATCATCGTGTTAAGCCCCCTATCAAAGCCAAAATCTTTATCATATAACTGTGAGGTGTTTGTAAATTTAAATATATTTAATGTTCCGCTTGAATTCAAACGATAGGCATAATCATTTACCTGAATATAATTAAATATAGCTGCTAAATAATTTATTGGAGCTTCTAAAAAATAAGCATTTGATTCGTTTCCTCCGTGTAAAGAAAACCTATTTAATTCGCTAGCATAATAATAATCAAAAGGAAAATTACAGTTATTTATTTTATTAAAACAATAACCTTTCTCTTTTAAACTATTAAAGCTATTTATTGCCATAGGAACGGAGTTATCTGCTTCGCTTTTTCCGTAATATGAAGGGATACTATATTTTATTGTTGGAATAACAACCTTACCTACCATATTATTAGCAATAGTAAAATCCACAGAATCGTCAGCATAAATAATCTTTGTATCAACATAATATCCATCAGCATTTACTCTATTCCATTTAGAATTATATGGAGTTGTATAGAAGTGACCATCTTCATCCTTTGAAGTTAAGATGCCAAAGTGGTATCTATTGTTACTGTTAATGACATCCTTAGCGATATTTTTTTTATCAGATAAATTAATATTACTATTAATATCTAATACATCAGTGTTGCCACTTGAAACAGATAACGAATATAAAGTTTGGTCATGATTGTTTCTATCGTTAAATAAATCAAGAACATCTTCATCATTATTTGCCAGTAAGATGTAATTGGTCATTTCTTTTTCAGCTGAATTAACTTCCTTTTTTAATTCGATATTAACTACCTTTTCAGTAACTGTTGTAAGTTCTTGTGGAGCATAAACACTATAAGGTGTATAACCTTCATTTGTATAATGTTCATATTCTTCTAAACCATAAGGAATATAATCAATTCTATCTTGTGTATTTTCAGGATAAGTAATAGGTAAATCAATACCTCTTAAAGCTTTCATAAATACTGTTGGTTCTATTCTTCCCTTAATACAACCATCAGATAAAGAACCATCATTTTGATACGCATAAATTGTATTAACACCGTTAGAAAAAGAAATAACATCATCTGTGATATTAACTTCCTTCATCCACTCAGGATTAATATCATGATTCAAGAAAGTATATACTTCTCTATTAGTCTTAAAGACATTATTAAAGACTTCTTCTACTTTTTCCTTATCACCACTTGCATATAAGTAAACACCATCTTCAATCATAGTACTTGCAGTATAGATATCATCATTAGAAGTAGAACCAGTATTTAACTTATCACTTGTAATCATTACCTTTAAACTAGAACTAGTAGTAAAGTAATTATTCTTATTATTAAAGTTAATAGAATCATTAACAGTCACACCATAATAAGCATCATTACACTTAATGATTACATTAGACACTTTAATTACTTTATCATCTGTATTGTAGGCAATTCTAACAGTAGCATCCACAGTTCCTTTTTCTTCATATTTACTATTAGTACAAGCTACTAATGATAAAGATAATAAGCAACATAGAAGGACTTTTTTTGTTAGTCCAATTTTAAATTTAACTTTATTTTTCATGTAATAATTATACCATTTACACTATTCTTAATAACCTCTCGGACCACAATTTTTAAACTAAAAATGCCTGTACAGCTATCTATACAGGCAATCTAAAATTAATCGTTTTTGTCATCATCAATCGAGGCAATTTCTTCAATTGTTTTTGTTACTAATAGGTTAAGTTCTGAGGCGTTCTTAGAAGTTATTACAGGTCTTCCAGTATCTTTTTCTATGTTTTCTCTAACCTGTCCTGCGTAGCTACCACCTCTTTTAGCTATTTCTTGATTCTCTTCAAAATTCTTCGGTTTATGAACTTTTGAAAGTTCTGTTGTAGTGGCTTCTGCTAACATGTTAAGAACCATTTCCATCGTGCTCATGTTATCACGAAGATTTTCGTTTGTTAACCCTTTTAAGGATTTGTATTCTTTAACAGTCATGCCAGACCACCCTTTTGTAATTTCGTTTGTTAAGATGGCATATTCCTTGCCTTCTTCAACTCCATTATTTTTCCATTCTTCTGTTAACTCGTTTCTAACTCTTATAGACAAGATTCTTTGGTTAATCCAATCGGCATCATAACCCTTCTTTTGGTATGTTTCGTAGGCCCTTCTAACAGCTTTTTCTGGATCTACAATTTCTTCCATTCGTTCTTTACCAACTTCTGCTAACCACATCTTGAAAGGTTCAGCTTTTTTAGAAGGAATTGATTGAATAATACGCAATAACTGTTCTATATTAGCAACATCAGTGTTTCTCATTTTGCCGTCTAATGCCTTCATTTTTAAAGCGTGACAATTTGTCACGGTTTCATTCCCCTCTTCCTTTAAACGCTGTTTAAGTTTTCTCCAATAAGCAGAGGGATTATTACTTTCTGTTAAAACAGTTATTACATCTACAATAGAAAAATACCACTCTTCTTTTTCAGTGTCCCAAGCAGAACGAATTTTTTGATTTTCGTAAATTTTAATTTGATTGTTCATAAATAATCTCCTAAATTAATTTTACTATATCAACACTTTAAAAATAACCACCGCTACAACATCATACAGGCAAATTATTATGAAAAAAATTCTAAAAATATAGTTATATTTCTTTCTTCTAAAAACTATCATATAAGGAATTAAGAAAATTACAAACAATTAGTTATAAAAATAATCTTAATTCGTAAAATTATTTACAATATCGCGGAGTGA
Source organism: uncultured Solobacterium sp. (assembly GCA_900546285.1). GTDB lineage: Bacteria > Bacillota_I > Bacilli_A > Erysipelotrichales > Erysipelotrichaceae > Colivicinus. The sequence goes on from URCJ01000011.1 coordinate 26,469, forward strand.
CTGGAAGGGTTCCAGATCAGTCTCATAAGCTGAATGATACGGGTTCGAGTCCCGTCTCCGCAACCAAAATTAAAACAAGAAAAACTTGTTTAGATAAAGATTGTCGGAAAAAGGAGATTTTAAGAAGAAATGGAAATTATTTACGATAACTGGGACGACAGTATGACACTCGTTGAAAAAAGAAGACGATGCTTTAATGTAGTTCAATTCATTAAACAAAAAGATGGAATGTATAAGTATATTACTGCGGATATCAATATCAACTCCCCAGAAATTGATAAGAATGAAATTGAAACATATGCCGGTATGATTGATGATTTCTCTCCTGAGGAATTTGCCGCTTGTTGTTTAGAATATTATGGAAGTCGTTTCTGGAATGGCAAGGTCGGATATTTTACAAAAGAAGAATCTGAAAATAAAATCGATGAAATGTTGATGGGTACTACTGAGTAGTGCCTTTTTTATTGTTTTAAAAGTTTTTACTTGAATAAGTATAATTTTCCATTCGTATAAAGAAAGGAAAAATAAAAAAAATGAATAAATTAGCGAATATCTTACTAAACCATCCAGAAATAAAGGTGGAAGATTATCAAATTACCGATAAGGATCATAAAGACATTGCAAAGATGTCAAAAGAAGCGTTGGAACTTCAAGATAAGATTGTTGCATTGCAACACCAAATTGCTTCAAAAAAGCAAGAACTTATCAATTCGAAGTACACTCCTTTCTGTAAAAGAATGGGTGTGTATTATTCAAAAACCCAAGTCCATTACAGTTGGGACACAGGTAATCCTGAGGATCCAGTAGAAGACACTTGGTATATTGAAATATCTAATATAAATTCAGATATTTGGATTGCATTAGGATTCGACTCAGAAAAAGGAGCGATTATTTATGGAAACTACAAGATTACTATAAATAGTCAAAGAAAAGTTTTACGAAAAAAATTCGTAACAATTTACGCTACCCCTTTCTTTGAGAATGATTCAAATTGCCCTTTTACCAATTGGAATTCAGAATCTCCGCTTATAGCAAGCCAGGTTTTTATAAAAGAAATCTTTGGAGTGGAATATCAAGGGAAAAAGACCTTGAAACAATTGCAAGAACGTTTTTCGTGCAATCTAGCATTTGAGAACATAATAAAAGAATGTCCTCCAAATATGGTTGATAGATTTTTAGATCTATATTTTAAAGAGGCTATGCCTTTTTATAAAATGTTGGGATTATCAAAAGGAAGTCTTAAAAAAATTAAAGAAGACAACCTTCTTGACACAACAATAGCTAATTTCTTTAACCTTTATGACTATAACGGTTGTTGCAAATGGGACAGCATTCTTGAACAAATAGGGCTAACAGAGTTTTCCTTTATAGAGATGCTAAAGCAGTGTTTGGAATGGGAAGAATTATTACGATTCTATGATATTAGAATTAGTGATAGTAGATATGGACCAAGCCGCTACGAAAGAAATCTTTTTAGTAGCCTGATTACTAATTGGATAGACCACAAAGAAACCTTAACAGAAGGATATTCATTTAATAAGTTTTGCAACTATGTTGTAAACGAGACTGTCAATCAAGGATATGAAAGTATCGGCGGCTTTATGATAGAGTTGTTTGATTATCTCTCAATGTGTAAGGAATTAGGAGCAATTCCTAGTTACGACAGTAATTTCTTGAAACAAACTCACGACGTTACTGCTAGAAACTTTAAAGTCGCCTTAAATCAAATGGAAGAAGAAGCCTTTGAAAAAAGATATCTTCCTTATAAAGATTCGAAAGTTGGCGATTATTGGGTTATTGTTCCAAAGAAATCACGTGATATCAAGGATGAAGGAAATAAACTTCATCACTGTGTTGCAAGCTACATCAAAAGTATTATTGATGGTAAGTGTTTAATTTTCTTTTTAAGAAAAGAGAAAAGTGAATCCTTGGTAACCTTTGAGGTAGTTGGTGGTAAAGCCGTTCAAGTTAGAGGTGCGAAAAATCGTGCTGCTACAAAAGAAGAGCGTGACGCTATCGAAAAATGGGTCAAGAAAACATATGAAAAGGGAACTATTTAAGTCCCTTTTTTTTAAATTCTTGTCCTAAAAAATGCTGGGATATCCTGTTCTTCCTTTACAGGCGTAACAGTTTCTTCCGTGATTGGTTTAAAGTTAGTTTCTTTATAAGAATGATCACTATCTTCAAAACCAGTAGCAATAACCGTAACAATGATACTATCACCTAAATTTTCATTGATTGCTACACCATAAATAATGTCAATATCATGCCCTGCCATTTGTTCAATATGTTCAATAGCTAAACAAGAATCTTGAATAGATGTACTTGGACCGCCTGTAATATTGACAATCGCCGCTTTGGCTCCATAAATTTGCGCTTCAAGCAATGGAGATTTTAAAGCTCTTGCCGCTGCTTCTTTTGCTCTATTTTCGCCCTTAGCTAAACCAATGCCAATTAAGGCTGTTCCCCTATTTGCCATTACCGTCTTAACATCAGCAAAATCTAGATTAATAAATGCCGGTACAGCGATAAGGTCTGTGATTGTTTGTACACCTTGTCTTAAAACATTATCAGCTTCCTTAAAGGCTTCCATCATTGGAATCTTGCCAATAACACTTAACAACTTATCATTTGAAACAATAATAAGAGAGTCTATATACTTTTTTAATTGTTCTAGTCCAGTTTTTGCGTGTTCATTACGTTTACGTCCTTCAAAACTAAACGGAGTTGTAACTACACCAACGGTTAAAGCTCCAGCTTCCTTAGCAAGTCTTGCAACAACAGGAGCGCCACCAGTTCCAGTTCCACCGCCTTCACCGCAAGCGATAAACACCATGTCAGCATCAGCAACCGCTTTTCTTATTTCATCTTCACTTTCACTTGCTGCCTTAGCACCCACTTCGGGATTAGCACCAGCACCAAGCCCTTTTGTGATAGTCTTACCAAGCACAATTTTATTTGCGCAATTAGATTTATTTAAACACTGTAAATCGGTGTTGCAAATATAAAAATCAACTCCCTGAACACCATCATCAATCATTCTGTTAACGGCATTACATCCGCCACCACCGACACCAAACACTTTAATTTTTGCAATTTGATTATAATTTTCCATTTTCGTCCCTTTCAACTTTTGTAGTAGTTTTCTTTGTTTTTACAGTTTTTGTAGCTTTTGTTTCTTTCGATGTTTTTAACTCTTTTGCTTCTTCACTTTTTGTAGTTTTTTTCTTTGTTGTCTTTTTAGGCTTTTCTTCTAATGAAACCTTTTCTTTTGGCTTTCTTGTTTCCTGTTTTTGAGCAATAATTAGTCCATCTTCACATACAGGCACATTAATTGCTCCAACATTCTTAACTGGTTCTTCAATTATTTGCGTTCCATAAATAGGTGAAATAATTTTTGTTCTAGTCATTGTAGGTCGCTTTTTAACCTCAGTTTCAATACAAGGTTTATTCACATTTCCAAAAAATGGTGAAATAATTTCTCTTTGTTCATACTTTTCTGGAATAATTTCAGGTTCTTTTTTTACGACCGGTTTCGGCTCAACTTTTTTAGGTGGATCTATAAACACCTCTTGTTTAACAATCTTTATCTTGGGTTCCTCTTTTTTATTTTCTATTGGCTCTGCCTTTATAGGTTCTGCCTTAATAATTTTTGGTTCAGCCTTAACAACTTTGGGTTTTTCTTCTACAATATCTGTTTCAAATAAAAATCCTATTAACTTATCAACAAAGTTTTTACACATCAGCTACAATCTCCTTCCGCTCATTTTGAGCAATGTTCTATCGGCAATCTGCAATTAGTGGTTGAAACACTGCTTTCACCAGTTGTTTCATAATTGCAGTTCACAATTCATTGACAGACATCTACATAATTTAACTTATGCCCGAAGTTCCTGTCTCCATGTGCGTTGTTTAGGTTTCGGTGTACCTCACCGTACCTTTTTGTAAGACTATAAGCCTAAAAGTCTTAGTCCTTCGTTTCTAATATTCACTGCTGCGTTAATATCTCGATCATGAACAGTACCACAATTTAGACATTCCCATTTTCTGATACTTAGATCTTTAATTTCTTTGTTTATGCAACCACAAATCGAACAAGTTTGGCTACTAGGATAAAACTTATCCACCTTAATAAGCTGTTTCCCTTGCTCTTGTAATTTGTAATCAAGCATTACAGTAAACATCCCCCATGCGTTATCTAATGTAGCTTTGCCATTTCCAAAACCTTTATTAGATAAAGACCTTATGTTTAAATCTTCTATACATATAGCGTCATAATCTTTTGAAAGTTCTGTACTTAATTTGTGAAGAAAGTCCCTTCTTTGATTAGCTATGTGTTTTTGAAGTTTCGCCACCTTAAGAAGTTGCTTTTTGAAACGATTAGATTGCTTTTGACCTTTTTTAAAGCCTTGTTTTAATCGTAACTTTCTTTGTTCGCTTTTTAATTTAGCTTGTGCTTGTCTAAAATAATGTGGCATATTCACCGTAAAACCATTATGGTCAACATATAGCCCATCAGATTTATAATCTAACCCAACAACTTGATTTTCATTGATGGCAATAGATTTAACATCTTTTTCAATACTATATGTTATCGACACATAATACTTATCATTTACTTTAGAAATAGTTGCATACTTGAAGTCATAATCTTTCAACACACGCTTGTCTGAACATTTCATCCAATCAAGAAATGGCAGTTTAACCATTTGTTCAGTAGGAAGATAATCAATACACTTTTTGTTTGTGGTGGTATAAGAAGCCTTGCTTTTCTTTTTGCTTTTAAATTTTGGAAAACCAGTTCTTTTTGCAAAGAAGTTTTTATAGGCTACATCCACTTGACGACAAGCATATTTCAAGACTTGCGAATCTGCTCCTTTTAACCAAGGAAGATAGTCTTTCATAATAGGTAACAAATTTTGCATGTTGTTATAAGAAAGATGTTCTTTTCTTCTGTTATATGCTTTTATATTTCTGTCAAGCATATGGTTATAAATAAAGCGACATGAGCCAATTGTTTTATCTATTTTCATTTTTTGACTATCATCTGGATAAATTCGCATTTTGAGTGCTTTAATTATTTCCATTTGTTTAAAACCTTTCTAATTTTTCAACCTTTCATTTTGAGCATCCTATCTTTCTCTAAATGAATGTTCAATCGCATTGTCTATTGAAATACGATGTAAATCAGCAACTTTAAATCTTCTTACAATTTCATCTAATCTTTTTGGTACAAAGCCAATTACATTGCTACAAACATTACATTGAGCACTATTTTCTTTTTCTATAAATTCCTTGCCACTATGATCGTGTCCGTGAATATTTAATCCAAAAGGCAAATCAATGGGTTCATGACTTAAAACTGTTTTTGAATTAATAAATAAAGGTCCGTCGTATACTTCATCAAATAATTTATTATTACGTTCTATAATCACACCGTTTTCAACAGTTAGATTTGCTTCTTTTAAATAATTACTAACTCCTTTATCATGATTGCCTGTAAGTAAAACCTTATAGCCGTTAAGCTTTTTAACGAATTCAATATCTCCAACATCCCCTAATAAAATTAGCATGTCATTTTTTCTAACTTTACTATTAATGTTTTTTGCTTGTTCTTCTGCTGATGGCCAGTTAGGATCCATTAGTTTGCAATCTATATCATTAAAATGTGTATCTGAATATATCCAAATAACATCATATTTTTTCCAATGTTCAAATGATTTATATAAATTTGAAATTTTTGGCATAAAGTCCCCTTTCTGTATCAAAATATTTTACTGATTCAAATTTGAATTAAAACTTAATTCTTTAATAATTTCATCAATCTTATTATTTAGCCATAAAGCATTAGGCTTATTGGCATAATCAATTTCATTTACCTCAAGAATGTAATAAGGATTATATGGAAGAGTTGTTTCAATAATTTTTTCTAATAATGGAATGTTTTCTTTGAAATTGCTTCCATGAACCCCACCTAGTTCATCTTTACCACACCCTATTGCGCTACATAGGTGAATTCTCATTTCGTTGTGATTGTATAACGTTAATGTTTCAAATAAACTAAATTTTAAGTTTGTATCAAACTTATCTCTTGCGATTTGAAAATGACAAATATCTAATAATGGATGAAACAAACCTTTTTTAATAATTTCATTGAAGCGAACTGAAATATATTTAGGTGCTAAAATACCCTTCTTTAAATCTGCTGTAATACCTGTGTTTTCTAAAAATACCGTTACATTATTTTCACTAACCCATTTTAAGAAAGGGTTGCTTGATTTAAGATTATATAAATGTTCAGCGTAATCATCTGCATGTATAACTAAACCTGTATCTGGGCATTTTTTGATTATCTCATTTAAAAAGTTAAAATAGTTATCCTTTGTAGCACATGAACTCATTACAACTGTCAGATCACATAAATTATCTTTTATCGGAAGATGAATTGATGAAATTTTATCGTTAAAATTTGCCAGTAAAGACAAGTCGTCATCTACACTTAGCAATTGTATTTCAATTAAATTATTATATTCGTTTGCTAATCTCAGGGCACCTTCTATTTGTTCCTTAATTAGAGCGCATTTAAATACTTTGTTCATATTTTACCTCTCCCCTTAATATACGATTTTAGAAAACTAAAAATTAAAAATGTTATTATATTTTATGGGTATATTTGGTAAAATTCTTTTGTTATTAAAGGAGCGTTTTTTAAAATGAAAAAACTTTTAACAGGGTTATTGATAGTCGGGATGTTCCTTGGGTTAAGTGCTTGTAAACAAAAACCACAAGAACCGACATACGACTATAATTTTATGGATTTTGTTGATTATGAATTTGTTGGACCAAGTGAATTTGCTGATTTAAAGCTTTCTTTAAAAGAATTTACTTCCAAGGATTTTAGTTCAGACACAGAATATATTAAAGTTAAAAAATATATGAACGAACTAATGCCTTACATACTGGCAAGCAAGACCTCTGAAATCTCAAACGGTGATATGATCACAATCGGAATTAGTGAGGACTTTAAAGGAATTGATTCAGAATTAAAGTTTGACCTTACACCTTATCAATTTGAAGTTTCTAACCTTAAAGAAGCAACTTATCTAGACCTAGCTGGTGATACTGTCGTTGATTTTTATGGGGTAAGCGGAACAGATCAAGTGATAGCAAGCATTGTCAAGGATTGTAAATTACCAAAAGAGGTTCAAGAAAACCTAAGATATGATATTACAATTGATACAAACAAGGTTATCCCATATGTTTCTATTATGGATATTAATATTTCATTAGATAGTACTTTCCTACAAAATACTAAATATTCAACTATGGAAGACTATTTTAAATCATTAGGTTATATTGTAGAAAATCATTCAGAACAAACTTTAAAACTATATGTAGAAGATAAGGACCTTTTAGCAGCTAAAAAGAGTGATGCTATGAGACAACTTCTTAACGAAAAGCTTCAAGAAGCTGGCGATATCGATAATTATGAATTTGTTAGTGTAGTAAATTTCCAAAAGACTAAAACTCCATATTTATACAACTTTATTGCTAAGTATCAAAGTGGAGAAAAAACTGCCTATGTGTTATATGAAAGCAAAATGGTTTATTTATTAGATGATTCTGTTCAGTTCTTAACTTTAAGCAAGCAAAGAACAGTAGATGAAAAATATATAACAGAACCATTAGAAGGAAATGAAATAGTTTATACATATAATGAAGACGATTTCAAAATCGAAGAGCCGGAAGTTGTTGAAAAGGGAGTTGAAAATTCAGAAGAGACAGAAAATATCGAAGAAGCAAATGAAAAAGAGCCTAACTAAATGGCTCTTTTACTTTGCGTATCCGTTAATTTGACCAGTTGCTACCTGTCCAAATAAAGGTATATTAATTACATAATTTAATGTAACCATATAATAATCTCTTGAATTAGAACTTTCTAATTTTGAAACAACCGTATACCAGTTTTTATGTTTTGTATGAACCGATACATTTAAACGTTCATTAAGTTCTGCTATATCTTCAATGGCTGATGCATCGGATGTTTGGACTGCCTGTAAGAGCTGTGAATGTGTTTCTCTTGCTGATACTAATTCAGCTTGCGCTGTTACCAATGAAACTACCGCAAAGATTACAGTAACTAATAAAACTGCCGTTACAAAGGATTCAATAAAATGTTTCATAGAAACCTCCTAAAATCCCTAAATTATACATAAAAATAAAATAAGGTATAAAAAAAGAGGTTAAACTAACCTCTTACTTTAATAAACTCTTAGGAATGTCAATTTCATCTAGATTATTGATATAATTTCTAATCTTTACTTGTTGTTCAAGATATGCTTTTAAATCAACGCCATCAACCTTTGTTTCATATAACTTAGCGGTTAAAGCATAGTCATAGAACTTCTTGAAATCTTCATAATCCACGTATCCAATATGAGATAATGCAATCTTACCAGTTTCATCAACCACAAGTGATTGAGGAACACTATATAAATTCTTTTCACCTAGGTAAGCTTCAAAATCTTCGCATTCTTTTAATACAGTAACACCTTCGGGCTTTTCAATACCAGCTTGAACGTAGAAGTCATCGATACTTGCATTATCAGCTTGTAGGAAGTATTGATAAACCTTAACACCTGAATCTAACAATTTTTCTAGAACTTCGCCAGTAAGTCTTTGGCAATAGCTGCACCAAGGTCCCAAAACTTCAACAACATATGGACCCTCTGTTGGTAATTGGAAATCATCGCCTTCGTATGTCTTGAACTTATAGTCAGATAACTTGTCGCCAAGCATTGCAACTTCTCCATCTTCCAAGGCGAGATTTGACTGATATAAGGTAGATACATTTTCATCCCCTAGTAAATTGATGAAATCTCCTTTATATACAGAAACATGAACCGTGTCTTCCTTAGTTGTTGTACCACCTTGATTGGTTGTTCCTTTTGTACAGCCAACAAGTGCCATTGTAGCTAGCACACTCGCTAAATATTTCTTATTCTTCATAGAAATCTCCTTTAAATATTCTTAAGATTATAATTAAAAAAACTAAGTTTATAACTTAGTCTCCTGAATTTTCTATGAAAAGAAATTAATTCCTTTAATCAAGCGATAAATATCTAACCCAAATGCCCACAACATTAACAAGATTAATAATCCAGCACAGATCAACATAATTGTTTCTTCTAACTTCTTATCTAAATCGTGTCCCATGATTGCTTCAATAATTAAGATTAATACCCTACCACCATCCATTACAGGCAACGGCAATAAATTAAAGATACCAACATTAATACTAATTAAAGCAATTAACATTAAATAATAAGTAATTCCACTTGATAAGATTTCTCCTGTTTGAGCATAAATGCCTACAACACCAGAAATTTGAGTTGGCTGGGATAACAAGGTTTTTAATCCTTCAATTACAGCTAACGCATAAGTGCTAAAAACAGAAGGAGCTCTTTGTAATGCCTGTACAAAGCCAATGTTAACGCCATCAGTCTTGATTGTCATAACAGCAATTACAATAACAACAAAACCTAGAATAAAATTCATTACAACACCAGCAAGGTAAATAATAACTTGTTTCCATTTATCACAACCTTTGATAGTGCGTTCTTTTGGAACATCTATTTTTTTACGTTTTTCAACTAAATCTTCGCTTTCTCCTGCCATTGAACAGAAACCACCAATTGGAAGTAAACGAATAACGAAGTCGGTTTCCTTGTTTTTCTTGCGATATAGTTCAGGTCCCATACCGATAGAAAATTCACTACAATAAACATTAAACAGTTTCGCAAAAAGAAGATGTCCGCCTTCGTGAACTGTAACGATTAACATAATCAAAAAAATAAAAGCTAATAATGTTTTCATGAAAGAATTATACATAAAAACTTCACAATTAAAACTAATTTTTGGAATGTTTATTTTTTCTTTTGAAAAGTATTATCTATTAGCGAGGTTAAAAATGGAAACAGAGTTAATGATGATTTCAGTTTTCTTATTATTTATTATATTTATTTTTGTTTTGTTAGGTTTACACATATCAAAAAAGCTTCAAATGAACAGAGCATTGGAAATCTTTGAAGGAATGTACGATACCGAAGCGTTTGACCGTATAGGCAAGTTTTACGATAAGCGCCTAACAGAAAATGGCGAAGATGTTTATTACTGGTTTTTGCCTAAAAGCAACGGTGTGAAATATGTAGAATTAAAAATTAGAAACCATAGGGTTTCTCAAATCACAGCAAGGACCTAATCCTTGTTTTTTTAAGGATTGCTTTGGTTTTTTTTGTAATCTAAAAAAAAGAGAAACTATAATAATAATGAAACTTTTGAATTTAACCACTGTGTGTGGTGTTTGTTATAAGGAGATTCTAAATATGCCAACACAAATCGCCTCAACTCCAATTATCAAGGGTCTAGAAGCTGTTAAAATTTGGAAAGAAGCCAACAAAAAGCCTTCCAAAGATGTAGAATTAGGAGTTGAAAAACTTAAAGCTCTATTTGAACCTAAAATTAAAAAATAGTATATGGATTTTTTCATCGCAATTAAATTTTGTTATAATCTGAAAAAGAAAAACTATAATAATAACGAAGAGAATATTTGGGCTTAAGGGTCCAACCATAGTGGGGGTATCCCTCACTATATTCTCCGCTTGCTCAATCCTTATGGATAAGCGGGATATAAATTAAGAACAGGTCGCTGTTATGGTGTTGGCTTCCACCGATAGAAGCCTTTGCGGAACTTATGGTTTGGTCTTCGCTGAAAAGTAAGACTGGATTTATTAGGGTGAGGAGCCCGCGTAATGAGGTAGGTGTTGTACGCCTACCGTTTTTTATCACAAAACAGACAGAAAACTTCCACTTCTACAAGTGGTGAAAAGTTCACCAAGAAAAAAGGGTCTCTTCTTCTACAAGGAGAGGTTTTTAGTTATTTTCTCCGACTATTTAAGTAACATCTTTTAGGTGAAAAAAATATGTTACAAACAGTTACTGCAAAGATACAAATTATAGTAAATCCTTCTGAACAACAAATAGTATTTGAAACTATGAAGACTTTTGCTAATGCTTGTAATTATGTTTCTAGTTATATTTTTAAAACCCATTGTTTAAATCGTGAAAAGATACAAGAAAATGTTTATCAGCAGTTAAGAGAAGTGTATAAATTGCGTTCTCAAATGGCTATTTCTTGTATTCGTGCTGTTGTCGCAAAATATAAAACTATTTTAGAAAATCAAGAAGAGTGGATACAACCTAAATTTAAAAAACCTCAATTAGATTTAGTTTGGAACAGAGATTATTCTTTAAATAAGGAATTGTTTTCTGTTAATACATTAAACGGACGTATTAAAGTTAAGTATTTCTCAAAAGGCATGGAAAAATATTTCAATAATAATTGTAAGTTTGGAACAGCTAAATTAGTTTTTAAACATGATAAATTTTTCTTACACATTCCTGTTACTTACGAAATTGAAGAAATTTCTAAAAATGAAATTTCAAATGTAGTAGGAGTTGATAGAGGTATTCGTTTTATCGTAACTGCCTATGACAGCAAAGGTAAAACAACTTTTTACGATGGTAAATTTATCAAGAAGAAAAGAGCTCATTACAAAAACCTAAGAAGAGAATTGCAAAAAGTAGGTACTCCTTCTTCAAGAAGAAGATTAAAAGCTATTGGTAATCGAGAAAACCGTTGGATGCAAGATGTGAATCACTGCATTAGTAAGGCACTCGTTACTAACAACCCAGAAAAGACTTTATTTGTGATTGAAGATTTATCAGGCATTAGAGCTGTAACGGAAAGAGTTAAAACAAAAGATCGCTATGTTAGTGTTTCGTGGCCATATTATGACTTAGAGCAAAAACTTATTTATAAAGCTCTTAAAAATAAGCAATTAGTTGAAAAGGTTAACCCCGCTTACACAAGTCAATGTTGCCCAAAGTGCGGACACACAGAAAAAGCCAATAGAAATAAGTATAAACATATCTTTTGTTGTAAAAACTGTGGTTATAAGTCTAACGATGATAGAATCGGTGCAATGAATCTACAACGCATGGGTATTAATTTATTAATGCCAACTACTATGGAATAAATTTTTATAGTACGGGTGTTTGTCAATACGCCTTATGTAACGCCACGCAATAGCGAAAAAAATGTGGGAGGATGTAATCCGCTAGCACCACAGGGCAGTTACAAGCTCCCGCTTCTATAAGCGGTGAGTTATTGACAAAAGATTGCGATTAGTCCATCAATCACAACCTTAATCGCAATATTTTGGTCTTTAAATCGAAATATAAAGAGCTATCGCTATTGTGGTAGTTTTTTTAATTTTTGTTTGCCAGTACATAAGAAAAAGGACCATTAAAGTCCCTTTTTACAATAATCTAAATTCACAACAACGACAATCTTCTGCTGTACCATCGCACTTTTCTCGATGGACACAATCATTGCCGATTTCATCTTTATTTTCATCTTCGTCATTATCTTCATCGATGGCTTCATCTTCATCATATTCGTCATCAACAAAATCATCTTCGTAATAATCTTCATAATCGTCATCATAACAATCATGAACAATTTCAATCTCTTGATTACCTTCGAGCAAGGCTTCAAGCTTCTTTCTAGCAGAATCGCCATCAAGAGCCTTTACATTAACCATAATCTGGTTATCATGCATAAGATTCTTTTGAATTTCTTCTTGCATAGAACCACCTTCTACGATTTTAATTTCACAACCCTCAGCAATCAATGGAGCAAACTCCTTAATTGCATCAGCTAAATCCTCGTCATCCTTAGCAACACCAGCACCAAGAGTAGCGCCATTCTTAATTAACAAAAATTTCTTCATAATCAATTCCTTTCTTAATTTTGTAAAAAATTATACTCATAAGAAATTTTTTATTAACGAAAAATAAAAAAGCGGTCAAGGAGAACGAAACCGCTTTATCTATATTTTGGACCTCTCTCGATCCTAACACTAAACCCTCTCGTTAAGTGTTAATTTCCACACATAGTGGTATTTAATAGAACAAGAACACGATCTTTCGGAGATCATCTTCCTGTTCTTAGATTTTCCTTATTTTTTAGACAGTATATATTACTTTATACATAGAGTTTCTTATCAAAATAAAAAATACGCAAAATTGTGCGTATTTGGTGGCTTCCCTAGCAGGACTTGAACCCGCAGTCTCTTGGTTCGTAGCCAAGTGCTTTGTCCAGTTAAGCGATATGGAAATTTTGGGGTAAGTAATGGGAATCGCACCCATATCACCAGAGCCACAATCTAGTATTCTAGCTATTGAACTATACTCACCATTTTTGGTGGAACATAGCGGGATCGAACCGCTGACCTTCTGCGTGCAAAACAGACGCTCTCCCGATTGAGCTAATGCCCCATAAGAGCCTTAAAATGGCTCTTTGTTTTTTTTATTTTATTTCAACGAAAACTTGTTATTCTTTCATTCTTAGCAATATATTATTGTAATATTCTTCATTTATTTCAAATCCGATATATTCTCTATTTAACTTTTTTGCAGCAACCAACGTTGTTCCACATCCACAAAAAGGATCCAATACAGTTTGTCCTTCTTTAGTTACTAACGAAATAAGTATTTCCATTAATTCCACTGCTTTTTGTGTTGGGTGCAACCCTCTATCGGTTTTTTGTGCCTTAACCTTTATAATGTTTGAACAAATTTCAAGTCCTTCGTTTAAAGTGGTTAATTCTTTTATTTTATTTTCATTAAATGCGCCGACTTCATATTTTATTATATTGTCTGTCAAAGTAGTTCCTTGTGGATAAGGTTTCATAAACCAAAGTATTGGTTCAAATAATGGTCTTAGGTTTCCGATTTTCCATCCTTCCCATGTTAAACTATTTTGCTCATCATTTCTTCTATCAAAAACGCAACTAACCCTTTGTGCCCTGTACGCAGCTGAATCTTTTTCCCATGCAATCATATCTTTAAAAATAAAACCAGCGTCTTCCATCGCACAAATACATCTATGAGCCATTCTTCGTCCTGCAAATATGAAACAACTTGCACCCGGCTTCAATACTCTTAGCCAATCTTTTGCCCACGATGAACACCATTGATAATATTCAACTGGGATATTTTTATCTGATTGAGCCCAACCATTTAATGGTTTACCTCTAGTTTTAAAAATACTTCCACTTTTTTCTTGTGCTGGGCTCTTCCCCAACAGCGCACTATTTGTGTTGTTGTGCAAAACATCCCATTCATCATAATTTATTCCATATGGGATATCAGATAAAATTAAATGTACTGATTCTGTGTCTATATTCTTTATCAATTGTACAGAATCGCCTAATTCAATTCTACTCATTAATATTTCACCTACCTATTTAATTTATCAATATATTGTGTAATAACATTTATTTTTTCTTGTAATTTCATTGTTTTAATCAATTCTTCTATAGCTTTTTCTTTGGTATATTTTTTTATTTCTTCTATACACCCTGTCCAATAAGCAATTTCGGTTTTTCCTCTATATATAATTAGCTTTTTGTATTTATCTAACATGCTATTATATTTTGATTCTAATAGCCCAGCTTTCTTCGCAACATAAACATCCATTTTAGGTAAAAAACAACATTTGGCATTTACAAAACTTAACGTTTTATCTCTTGCTATCATTTGAGAAGCGTTCCATAACGATTCCAGCGATAATGTTTCTGTTTCTTTAATATTTTTTTCTAACAAAATTGACATATGTTCCCATGCCATCAAACACACATTATTTTCAAGAGCTTTCGAATATATTTGACTAGTAGATTGTGGGTATTGAAAATAAGGAGCTACTAAAACAGCATACTCATTTTCAGAACCTCGCCAATCACTCAAATTGCTAACTTTAAAATCTTTTTGATTTTTTGCTGTTCTACTCAACCTAAAACATTTCGCATCTGCAACCAAGCTATATTTATATCCTGAAACACTTTTCGCTAGTATATCGGCACTATCAGCCCTTTCATCCAACGCTTTTGATGCCAACCCTAACATTCTGAAACATCTCGCTAAAACTATATCCGAGGCTTTTGAGTATAACTTTTCTTCTGTTGAATCGTGTTCTATGCTTTCGGGTATAGTCCCCATTTGTTTTACGATTTCTTTAAAATCTTTTTCTGATACTTTATCAATATAATCTTTTATTTCTTCAGTTGCCTCCTTAAACTCTTTTACAGAAAATTCTTTAATCTTTTTTATAAGTTTTTCAAACACTCCTTTTGTATCGAACGTCAAATTGTTTAAAGGTTATCTAGCTAAATTAATTGGTGATATATT
>URCJ01000012.1 GCA_900546285.1 uncultured Solobacterium sp.
TTTGGTTGCGTATTTGTGAAGGCGACAGAAAGGCGCCTTAATGGTAAAAATTATGCAAAATAAGGTGGATTTACATACACATAGTCTATTTTCTAGACATGCATATAGTTCACTGACAGAGAATATTGAAAAGGCCTACGATGTAGGCCTTGAATATTATGGTTTTAGTGATCACCAACATGATCGTTTTAATTTTGGAGCTGATCGTCATAATTTTATTAACTTAGGTGTTATTCCTAAAAGTTATAAGGGTATGAAGATAATTAAGGGAGTAGAACTTAATGTGGGTGAATATCTAAAGGATTATATTGATTTCTATACCAAGAATTGTGACTATGGTATCGGTTCTATTCATGCCTATGACCATGGTTATGATCATACAGCCAAAGAGAATACTAAGTTCTATTTAGAGGCAATCAATTATCCTTTAATTAAGATTTTAGGTCATATTGATGATGGCCATCATCCTTGTGACTATTATGAGGTAATTAAGGCTTGTAAAGAAAATAAAGTTTTGGTTGAACTTAATAATGCAAGCTTTAAAAATGATTTCAGATTAAATGGTCCTGAGAATCAAAAGAAGATGATTGAAATCTGTAAGGAACTCAATTGTCCTGTTGTCATCGACAGCGATTCTCATATCAAATATGATATTGGAAATATCACTTTGGCTTATGAACATGCTAAGGATTGTGGTTTGAGTGATGATTTAATTGCGAATATAAATACATCAATAATTGATGATTATTTTAATTTTTGATAA
Source organism: uncultured Solobacterium sp. (assembly GCA_900546285.1). Lineage (GTDB taxonomy): Bacteria > Bacillota_I > Bacilli_A > Erysipelotrichales > Erysipelotrichaceae > Colivicinus. The sequence goes on from URCJ01000012.1 coordinate 764, forward strand.
TATATTTATTGATTTATAAAGAGGGAGAGTAAAAAATTGGAAGTTCCTTTATCCACTAACGCTCTTAATGGGCACTATGAATAACAATAATACTATAATTGTTTTAATTATCTTGATTTTCTTAAGTTCTTGTTTTAGTGCGACAGAAACAGCTTTTTCATGTCTAAATAAGATAAGACTTAAAAACATGGCTGGTAATGGTGATAAGAAGGCCGAGAAGACTTTAAGTTTAGCTGAAGATTATAATTCTTTACTAAGCACTGTTTTGGTTGGTAATAATATCGTTAATATCGTGTCATCTTCTTTGGCTACTTTATTATTTGTAAGTTTGCTTAAACATAATGGAGCACTGGTATCTTCGGTTGTGATGACGATTACTATTTTGATTTTTGGTGAGATTACACCTAAGTCTTTGGCAAAGGCTCATCCAGAGCAGGTGGCAATGTTCTTTACACCTTTTATTTCTATTTTGGTAGTTATCTTTAAGCCTTTAACTTTTATCTTGAATGCTTTGGCTAATTTGATTACTTCTTTATTTAAGGGTGAAGAGAGTGATGAATTTAGAAGTGAAGAATTCATTACTATGGTCGAAGAAGCTCAAGAAGGCGGTAATATGGATGAGGATGAGGCTGATTTGATTACTAATGCGATTGAATTTAATGACCAAGAAGTAGGTAAGGTTTTTACTCCTAGGGTTGATGTGGTTGCCAATGATATAAATGATTCTTTAGATCAAATTGATCAAAATTTTAGAGAGTCTGGTTTCTCTAGAATCCCTATTTATGATGGTAGTGTTGATAATATTATTGGTGTTTTACATGAGAAGGATTTCTATTATCACTACTATAAGGATTCTAAGACTTCAATAAAACAAATTATCACAAAGCCAGTATTTACAACCGAACATTTAAAGATAAGTGCTCTTTTGAAGCAACTTCAAACATCTAAGTCACATATGGCTGTGGTTATTGATGAATATGGAGGTACTGCTGGTATTATCACAATGGAAGATGTTCTTGAGGAGATTGTTGGTGAAATCTATGATGAACACGATGAGGTTATTGAATACTTTAAAAAGATTAATGATAATACTTATTTAGTTAATTGTGATGCGGATGTCGAGGATATGTTTGAATATTTCGATATTACTTTCGATGAAGAATATGAATTTAATACTGTAGGTGGTTGGGTCATCTATAGTTTGGATAGAATTCCACTAGTTAATGATACTTTCTCATATAAAAATCTTGATGTTACAGTGACTGATGCGGATGAAAAGTCAGTTAATGAGATTAGGGTTGTCGTTAATGAGATTGTTGATGATGAAAAGGACGACTAATGCAACAATTTTTCTGTGAGGATATTTTAAATATTGGTGATCAATATAAACTTAACAAGGAAATTGATTTCCAACTAAGAAAGGTCTTAAGAGTTAATAATGGCTATACTTTTAGAATGGTTGATAAGAACCATTCTATCTTTTTATGTGAATATAGTGATGGTTTGGCCTTAATTAATTCTAAGTTAGATGAAGATAATGAATTAGATATTGATATTACGGTTATTTTGGCTTTGATAAAAAATGATAAGTTTGATTTTGCGGTTCAAAAGTTAACTGAATTGGGCGTTAAAAGAATTGTTCCTTATTTAGCTAAAAGATCAGTTGTAAAGCCTGGTAAGGGTAATAATAAACAAGAAAGACTCACTAAAATTGCTAGGGAAGCAAGTGAACAGAGTCATCGTAACTGTATTCCAGAGATTTGTGATTATTGTACTCTAAAGGATTTGAGTAAGTATAAGAGTGATATTAATATCATTGCCTATGAGAAGGATGATAAGTTAATAAGCGATCTTAAGGGCAAATCTTTTACGATTGTGATAGGTCCTGAGGGTGGCTTCGCGCCCGAAGAATATGAACAAATTGTTTCTTTAGGTTTTGAGTCAGTAAGTCTAGGCAAGCGTATTTTAAGGGCAGAAACTGCAGCTATTTACTTATCTAGTGTTATTATAGGAAATAATATATGAGAACTTTTGCGATGATGATATTGGGCTGTAAGGTCAATGATTATGAGGCTACAGTCTTAAAGAATAGGTTACTTGAACATGGATATAAAGAAGTTTCTTTTAAAGAAAAGGCTGATATCTATGTTATTTTCACATGTTGTGTAACAAATACTGCTGAGTCAAAGACAAGGAAGACGGTTCATAGAGCTCGAAATACTAATCCTGATGCTTATGTTATTGCGGTTGGTTGTTTAGTACAGATTAAGGGTGATTCATATGACTTTGATTGTGCTGATTTAATTGTTGGTTCTAAGGATAAGGATAAGCTTTTTGATTTAATTGATAATAATGTTAAGTCTAAGGTTGTTTCTCCTTTAACTAATGAGTTTAAACAAATGGAATTAGAGACTTATCCTGGTAAGTCTAGGGCTTTCTTGAAGGTTCAGGATGGTTGTAACCAATTTTGTGCTTATTGTATTATTCCTTATGCTAGAGGTAGAGAGACTAGTGGTAATCATGAAAAGATTGTTGAGCAGGCAATCAAATTATCTAAGACTTCTAAGGAATTAGTTTTAGTGGGCATTCATACTGGTAGGTATTTTGATGGTGAGTATCATTTATATGATTTATTAAAGGATTTAATTAAGATTGATACTTTAGAGACTATTCGTTTATCTTCTATTGAAGTAACAGAGATTACTGATGAGATTATTGATTTGATGGCAAATAGCGATAAGTTAGCTCATCATTTACATATTCCTTTACAATCTGGTAGTGATGAGATTTTAAAGTTGATGCATAGACCTTATACCATGAAGGAATATAAGGATAGAATTGCTTATATTCGTAAGAGAATTCCTGATGTTTCTATTTCTTGTGATTTGATTGTGGGTTTTCCTAATGAATCCGATGAATTGTTTAAGGAGACAATTAATAATATCAAGGAAATAGGTTTCTCTTTTATTCATGTTTTCCCATATGCTAGAAAGACAGGTACTGTGGCTGATAAGATGGACGGTCATGTTCCTGAGATTGTTAAGAAGGAAAGATTATATAAGGTTGAAGAGGTTCAAAAAGAATATACAAGAAGATTTAATTCTTCTTTTGTGGGTAAACGATTAAAGATGTTGGTAGAGAAATGTGAAGATGGTTATGTTTATGGCTATACTAAACAATATTTCTATGTAAAGGCCAAGGGTAATGCTTCTATAGGTGAAGTAATAGATGCGATTATTGATAGTGTTAATGATGATGAGGTAGTGGGTCATGTTTCTTGATGAGCTTTTTGATGGTGTTCCTCATGTTGAAATAAACCAATTGTCTATTGACTCTCGTGTTCCAATGAAGGATTGTATTTTCTTTTGTGTGGCTGGAATTAAGGATGATGGACATGATTATGTGGATGAGGCTATCAAGAATGGTGCTTCGGTTATTGTTTATCAAAATGAGATTGATACATCAAGGGATGCGATTTATATCAAGGTTAATGATACTATCGATTGTTTAAATTCGATTGTAGCTAAGTTCTATGGTTATCCAAGTGATCGTTTGGAGATTTTCTTGTGCACTGGTTGTGAGGGGGTTAGCGAGACTACTTATTTGTTGAATAAGTTGATTTCTAATTTCAAGGAATGTGCTTCAATTGGTGTCAATGGCATTTTCTATGGTGATAATCATTTGATGAGTAATAATCGTACTTTGAATATTTTGGATAATCAAAGACTTTTGAGTGATTTTGTGCATAATGGCATTAAGGCTTGTACACTCGAGGCTGATTGTTTGGCTTTTGCATATAAGAAGCTAGATGCGGTTAAGCCTAATGTCTTTATTTATACACGTACTAATGAATATTCTAATTACTATACCGAGATGGATGTCAATTATTATGATTTCTTGTGTAGTTATTTATATACGCTTGATGATACAACGACTATTCTTCTTAATAGGGATGATGAATCTTATGAGGAGTTGTTGAAGGCAAGTGGCGATAATGTTCATTCTTATGGTTTTAATGTTGATGCTGATTTTGTGATTTCTAATTTAGTTTTGGAAGCTAAGGAAAGTAAGTTTACTTTAAGTGTCAATAATGAATCTATGGACTTTACTACTAAGATTTTAAGCAAACAAGGTATTTATGATGCTGTAGCAGCTATTTCAGCATTATACTTAACTGCATACGATTTACATGAAATCTCTCTTGTGCTTCCTTTTATTAAGCCATTAAAGGGTGAGATGCAGGTTTTAGAAGACTGTTATGATTTTAATATTTATGTAGATTCTGCAAATAATATTCAAAGTATTCGAGAAACAGTAGAATTTGCCAGAAAAATAAAGAAATTGAATAAGAGGATTATTGTCTTACTTGGTATTAAATCTTCTTTTGATAAACAGATTGCTAAGGAACTTGGTGAGTATCTTTCTAAGGCTGTTGATAAGGTGGTATTAACTGAGGTTTCTACTTATAGTGGTAATATCAATTTGTTGTTAGAAGAGGGTGCTAAGTACTTCGATGAGTATAAGACCTTAGCTATAGAGGATAGACAGATTGCGATAGAGAGTGCGATTGATTTACTTAATAAAGATGATATCTTGTTGATTCTTGGTAAGGGCAAGGATAATTATATTTATCGTAACTTGGGTAAGGAATATTATCCTGGTGACTATAGTGTTGCGATGAATCACTATAAGAAGTTGTTGAAGCAGATGCAAGATAATTAATTCTTTCTTGTCAAGATTTCCGTTTATATGTATAATATTCTAGTACTTGGAAGGGGGTGTGATGGATGTCAAAGGTAGTAGTAAAAGAGAATGAACAATTAGATGATGCTTTACGTAGATTCAAGAGACAAGTTTCTCGTAATGGAACCCTTCTAGAAGTTAGAAAACGTGAGTATTATATTAAGCCAGGTCTTAAGAGAAAGCTTAAGTCTGAAGCAGCTAGAAAAGCAAGAAGAGGAAAATAGTGTTAACGCACTATTTTTTTTTATACCCTATTATGACCAAATATAAGATGTACAAGCAATCTTATATTATATAAAATATAAACATAAAGGCGGTATTTTCTATGAAAAAGATTTTAGGGATTTTAATTTTATGTTTAGTATGTTGTGGCTTTACTGTTAATTCGGATGAAGACAAAAAGAATGCATGTGAATTCAAGTCTAATGCATACCAATCATGTTCTTTAAATGAAGATGATGAATGTGTGTGTTTCAAAATAACAAAAAGTTGCGTTAAAGATGGTCAAAACAAAAGAGGCTAATATAAAGTGATTACTGATTTAGAACTTTTATATATAAAGAATTTACATAAGAATAGAGATGATACCAAAACATTAGCATCCAAGATTGGTGTTAATCAATCAATGTTATATGACATAGAAGCTGGTAGAAGGAATCTAACTAAAGACATCTTTAATAAGATTGCTAGTTATTACAATGTTATTTACGATAACAAACGCTCTATCTATGATGAAGCTTATAATCTTACTTTAGAATTGTTTTCTTATATCATCACTTATGAAGATGATAAATTAAATGATTTGTATGAAAGATACAAATCTCGGATTGAAAGTTATCATAATACTAAAGCTTTTGTTCTTTGTGATTTAATTGAAGCAATTCGTAATAAATACGATAATGACGATATTGTTGAACAACAATTATTAAATTGCCGTGATTTTTTAGAAGTTTATGATAATAATTTGATTTTTATTTATTGTATATTATGGTGTTTTACTAAAGATGTTTATAAAGAAACTAAAATGTTAGAAAATATTGTTTTAGATTCTTATAAGAGATATTCACTTGTCGGTGTTAATGAAGATATAGTTGCAATGTTATATTATCAAATTGGACGTATATATGAGGCTAAACGTGATAATTTTGAAGCATTAAACTATTTTGATAAATCAATTACAGTATTTCAAAATATTCATAATCTTCAAAGAACAATCCAAGTCAAAATTCAAAAAGCTAATTGTTACTTTGATTTGAAAGATTATGATAAGGCTGAATGTGAATATTTAAGAATGTTTGAAGAATCTTCTAAATATGGTTTTAAAAGAAGAATGAGTGCTTGTGCTAATAATCTTGCTTTCTTATATTTTTTAAAACATGATTTTGATAATTCTTTAAAGTTTATTGAACAAGCCAGATTAAATGGAACCATTGTTCCTAATATAAATTATTATCAAGCTTATATACACTTTAAAATCAATAATTTATGTACTACAAGAAAAGAATTGAAAAATTTTATTGATAATGAAGACGATATTTCAACACTGCACTCGTTGAAACTAATCCAATCATTTATTAATAAAAACGATAATAATGTTGAACATTATATGGAATTAGCTATTAAAGATTTCAAAAAATTAAATTCTAATTTAGATATTCAATTAATTTATGAAATGGTATTAGATTACTATAAGGATAGTAACCCTCAAAGAGTTAAAGAATTATTACCTGAATATATTAAATTGATAAGATGATAAAAAACCTTTCTGTTATGACCAAATCTGATATAGAACTATTAAGTTGTTTTCTATATTATTAGCTTAACAAGAAAGGTTTTTACTTTATGATTAGATTTAATTTAGCTAGGTACAAAAACGGCGATACTTTAATTTTCATTTAAACGAAACTTAGAATTTATGAAAAGGAGAATGAAAATGAAAAAAATAGCAATAACTTTTATGTCTTTAATCTTATTATTAACGATATCTAATTTTAATTTTATAAGTGCACATGAAAACATGAGCAAAGATGAAGTGTATGCTATGATTAAGGAAGTTAATGTAAACGATAATAATGAAATTGAAATTATTTTAAATCTAAATGAAAATGAGATTAAAAATTTAAGTCAAGATGAATTATCAATAATTCATGATACTGTAGCTGCTGACTACATTGATAATCAATTTGTAAGTGATAGTTCATTCAGATCTAGACCTGAATATTGGACTGAATATGGAACTCAAGAAAGAAAAACATTTAGTGGATTTGCAGGTAACCAGCCACCTGGTGGCACAAAATTTCCTACAGGCGGTGGCTTTTGGTGGTCTGATTCTGGCGGTCCAACAACCACATTAACTTTAACTTATAAGGGTGTTATAGTTCCTGTAACGGTTACTTTAGGAATTTCTAGTAATCAAGCTAGTAATGGTAGAATGGCTCACGTACCTAATACTACAGATTATTTTAAACTTTTTGTAGAAAAAACATATGATTGTAAACCTCAAGTTACTTACTATAAGAATAGTTCCGGTGAAGTTTCTGTTTATTCTAAATATGTCACAAAAATATGGGTGAGTGATGTTGCGTATGCTAAAAAAGTCTAAATTAATTACAATTATTCTAGGTATTTTATTAGTATTGTCTTTAGCTGGTAATATTTATCAAATCAACAATAAAGATACTGATCCAAAAATTAATATCAATAAGACATATGGTGGTGGCGGTATTGATGGTAAAGATGTGATAGATTTAATTAATGAAGAATATATTACTATTGCAGATAATTCTAAGATTTATTTGTATCGTCAAAACGAGCCAATGAAATTAGGTACTATCAAACAGTTGGCTGAACCTAATTTATACATTGCTGATATTGATGGAATGGAATTATATATATTCTTTAATGAAGATTCTATTAATGTTGTCTATGATGGTGAGGTATATAACTATAAACAAAGAGCTGAGGGTACTACTTTCTTAGGTCAAGATCCAAATAATCAGTAATTAACATTATTCTTAGTTCTCTAGTTTAACTAGAGAACTTTTTAGAATGAGTTCATTAAGCAACTATATTACAGGCCAATGCGTTAAATGCAAAACAATGAAGCAGGTTACAAAGTAGTATGTTTGTTATGATAAATGTAATAATAGAATTTTATAGTTTAATTTAATATAATATTCTTAATAAGAAGGGGTATCAATTATATGGTTAATAATATTGCAAGGTACAAAAACGGTGACCTCTGTATCTAATAGAACATTTCATATATCTTTAGAAGGAGGTTAAGTTTATGAAAGATAAGTCTAAATTAATTACGATTATTCTAGGTATTTTATTAGTATTATCTTTAGCGGGTAATGTTTATCTTGCTAATAATAAAGATACTGATCCAAAAATTAATATCAATAAGACATATGGCGGTGGCGGTATTGATGGTAAAGATGTAGTGGATTTAACTTCAGAAGAGTATATAACTATCATGGATAATACTAAGATTTACTTATATCGCCAAAATGAGCCAATGAAATTAGGTTCTATCAAACTATTGGCTGAACCTAATTTGTATATAGCTGATATTGATGGAATGGATTTGTATATATTCTTCAATCAAGATTCTATCAATGTTGTCTATGATGGTGAGGTCTATAACTATAAACAAAGAGCTGAGGGTCCTACTTTCTTAGGTCAAGAAGGAATTGATAATATTGAAAAGAATGATAAAGCTACTTTCAATGTCAATTCTTTAGAAAAACTTGATTTAGGTACTTATGAATTTGGCACAAAGAATAGATATTTTAGAGATGGAATGGAAGTTAAATCAACTGATATTAAATTGGCTGAGACGTTAGTTTATGCCATTGATAAAGATGTCTATTTAGAAATTAATGAAGTATTATTAGAACCAATAAAGCTAACAGCTGATTATGATAGTGAAGGATTAATTAACTTGCCAGTTGATAATTTGGGTTATGTTGGTGCTTATAAGATTGAACCTAGTGTTAAGAAGATAATTTCTAAGTATGTTCCTATTAATTATGAATTAAAAATTGACCAAAACATAAGTGTTGATAGTAGCATGTTTGTTGAAGATAGCACTGCTAGCCTATGGTTCTATCCGATTTGTTACGAGATTACTTACAACGATAACGTATATCGTATCTTAAAACCAGCTAATATGGCTGATAATATTGAATTTATGTATATGGTATCTGATGGATTGATTGAAGTTAGAAATAAGTAATTGTTCTCTAGTGTTCTAGAGAACTTTTATTAGATAAAAAGTAATATCATTAGATTATGAAAAAGACAATTAAAGTAATATTAACTATATGCATGATACTGGTAATGGCATCTTGTAATAAAAATGAAGATGGTTTCAAGATTGATTCCTTAAACAAGATATATCTAGGTACTTATCAGTTTAATGATAATTATAAATATTATAGAAGTGGTACTAAGATTGATCCTAATACTTTAAAGTTAAAGGATAATAATACTTATGATATTAAAGAAACTTCAAAGAATATCAATATAGAGATTAAAGAAGTATTATTAGAACCAATTAAAATAAGTTCTAAAGATAGTTATCATATTAGAAGTAATAAGATTAAAAATAGTATTTCTAAGATTATTTCTAAATGTATTCCTGTTAATGAAGAACTAGAGATTGTCATTGATGATGAAATAACTAAGGAAGTTAATCTCTGGTTCTATCCAATTTGTTATGAAGTAACCATCAATAATAAAACTTATCGTGTATTAAAGGTTGATAATAAATCAAATGAGAATTCTATTATTAAAGTAAAGGCTGATGGAATACTTGAAGTGAGAATTGATTAAGTTTTCTAACTTATTGTGACCTAATGAAATATAGTTATTATGATCGAAATTATGCATGATAAAAATAATTTAAAGTCTATTTTTGAGGATGCCTTATATGAAAAATAAAATTAGATTACTCTTAATATTTACATTTCTAATCATCTTTTCTTATACGCTGCTTAGTAATAAGCACTTAGGCGATGTTGAATACATGAACTATGCTAATAACAACTATTTTTCAGAGTATTCATTAGAATTTAAGAACGATGATAAATTAGAAACATTTATTCATAATCTTATCAATGACAAAAAAGATATTTCCATTAGTAGTGTAGATTTAAAGAACAATATTATTAAAATTGCTTCGTATAATGATTCTTTTAAGCCAAAAATTGTTAAGGGAAGATACTTTAATACCGATGATAACAATGTATGCATATTATGTGAAAATGGTTTATATAAAATAGGTGATTATTATAAGATTGATGGTATCGAATATAAAATAATTGGCTTATATAAAGAAATGCATCTAAGTTCTGATAATTTGGTATTTGTTAATCTATGTGATGTTGATTATAAAAATAGTCCTATTATTAAAATTGATTTTAACGACAATAATCTTTACAAAGTAGCTTCTACTAATCCAAATCTTACAGTAGTTAATAATGATTATGTATCTTTTAATAACTATTTACCTCATAGAGTTATTTTCATAATGATCCATATCTTATTTTGTTTATCAGTTTTAGTTATTATGTCTTTTTATGTTGAAGAAAAGAAAGAGGAAATAAAACTAAAATATATATTTGGCTTCTCATGCACAAAAATCTATTTTGATATTTTTATCAAAGTATTTATATATATTTCTTTATCTTGGATAATAGCCTTTGTGTTTATTAGAGGAACATTCAGCACAGTTCTATATCTATTACTTGCATATGTGCTATGTGCCATGTCTTTATTGCCACCTTTAAATCAATGTATCAAAGAGATAAAAATGGAGAAAACTTATGAATGAATTAAAGATAAATCTATTAAAATCTAAATATCTTACTTTGATTTTTATTCTACAAATATCAGTTGTTTTATCTTTATTTGGAGTTTTGTTTGTAAATATGACGATGCATTTTCAAGCTAATAAAAGTTTCTATGATATTTTTAAAGATGATAATGTCTACAATATTATGGATGTTGGTGGAAGTGAAATATATTCTCAAGTAATGAACCTTGATAATATCGAAAACATCGATAATTTATATACTTATTTAGATAATAACTATATAAGAATTCAACAAATTCAAAATCAATTCAACAATGAATACGATAGTAATAAGTTAAGATTTATGTCGGTTGATAAAAACGAGGCAGAAAGATTTAAGGAACAGGGCTTTGCCCCATACTTATCGCTTAGAGTTAATGAGAATTTCTTTCTTAAGTATAATATTTACATTAGTGAAGGAACTAATTTTAACAATTTCAAATACAAACTTAACGATAAAGTACCACTTATACTTGGTGATGCTTATAGAGAATACTATAAAGTAGGGGAAAAGTTTGGTGGCGAATATTTTCTGTTCCCAAAAGACACTATATATGAGGTTGTTGGTTTTCTTGAAAAGGGCGACAAGTACTATAACTTAAATTTAGGAACTTATATTAGTTTAGATCATTATATTTTATTGCCAGATGTTGATATTGATGAGAATAATGCTTATAGAAAAGAAGTTATTATTGCCAATTATGCTCAAAGAATACCTGGTTTATTATTATCTGATGAGGATACTTATCTTGATTTAAAAGATAAGGTTAATGAATTGGATATGTCTTTGATGTATAGGATTGACAATCAAAGAAATGTTGTTGATTCGATATATGGGGACGCTATTAATTCTTTTAAGATGATGGCTATTTCCTTTGGTACTCTTACTTTATTTAGTTTATTAATTATCATAATGAATTTATTTAGAAGAATATCAATGAATTTTAAAAGATATGCGGTACATTTAGTTAATGGAGCTTCTAAAAAAGACATAAGAAAACTTGTGATGAATGATTTATTAGTACTTATTACAATTTCAACTCTTATAGCTTATTTATTTGACTTTATAGTTTGTGTGCTAAATCCTACTTTCTTTAAATCTTATATGACATATTTTCCAATAGTATTAATCATGACTATATTTGTTGATTTAATAATTTACTTTGTTGTTTATATAGTGATTAGAATTAGACTAAATAATATTAAAATTATCGATTTTATAAGGAGGTTGCAACCATGATTGAAATGAAAAATATCTATAAATCTTTTGGTAAGGATCATTATGAAAGAAAAATCTTTGAAAACTTTAGTTTCACTATTTCAAAGGGCGATATGGTTGCGATTATGGGTAAAAGAAGTAGCGGTAAAACCACTTTATTAAATATCATTGGTGGCTTAGAGTCTATTGATAAAGGAACTTACTTGTTTAATGGTAAAGACGTGTCTAGGTTTAGTGAGAAAGAATTATTAAAGTTTAGAAGAAAAAATATCTCTTTCATCTTCCAAAACTTCGCCTTAATAAATGAATATTCGGTAATGGACAATATCTTATTACCGCTTAAATATCGTTATGGTAATATCGATAAGAAAAAGCTTGCTAGTGCTAGAGAACTTTTAGATAAACTTGATATAGGCTATGTTTGTGATCAAAAGATTGATAATTTATCAGGTGGCGAGAAACAAAGAATTGCGATAGCTCGTTCTTTAATAAGCAATACTAATGTCATATTAGCTGATGAACCTACTGGCGCTCTTGATGAAAAAAGCGGTTATATGATAATGGAATTGTTTAAACAAATGAAAAACATTGGTAAGACAATTATTATAGTAACTCACGATATTGATGTTGCGAAGAAGTGTGATTACATCATCAACATTTAATTAAGTTTATTTACATTTTAATTAGACTTAAATATCATAGATATATGCAATATAAAGAAATATTATTAAATGATCTTGATAATGAGCAGTTACAAGATTTAGCTGGTGTAAACGATTCAAATATTAGTTTAATAGCTTCATTATTTGATGTAGATATGATTTTAAGAGGTTATCGTTTGTTAGTATCATGTGATCATGATACTTTTAATAAGATATCTGATTTTATTGAAGTGATTATTTCTTATGTTAATGAGAAGTGTTTGATTGATGAGAATATCATTAGACAAACCTACAACAATCTTTTAAACAATAATGATATCTCTTGGCAAAATAAGATTATCATGTATACAAATAGTGGTAAGCCGATTAAGTATAAAACTTATAATCAATATCTAATGGCTAAGGCTGTTGAATCAAATGATTTAATCTTTTCAATTGGTCCTGCTGGTACTGGTAAGACATATTTGGCTGTAGCGCTTGCTTGTATGGCTTATAAAAGAGGAGATGTTAAAAAGATTATTCTAACGCGTCCTGCTGTAGAAGCTGGTGAATCTTTGGGTTTTTTACCTGGTGATTTAAGAGAAAAGATTGACCCATACTTAATGCCACTATATGATTCTTTATATGATATTCTAGGCCAAGAACAAGTAGAACGTATGATGGAAAAGGAACTAATTGAAGTGATTCCTTTAGCCTATATGCGTGGTAGAACTCTAAATGATGCTTATATCATCTTAGATGAAGCTCAAAATACAACAGGAAGTCAAATGCTGATGTTTCTAACGCGTCTTGGTTTTAATTCAAAGATGATAGTCAATGGTGATGTGAGCCAAATTGACTTAAAAGTCGATAGAAACAAGAGTGGTCTTGTTTATGCCGATAGGTTATTAAGGGATATAAAAAGGATTTCCTTTGTGACATTTTCTAAGTCTGATGTCGTTAGAAATCCTTTAGTAGAAAAGATAATTGAGAAGTTTATTATTTAGAAACCTTAAGTTTTAAATAATTATGAAGCATCTTAACATCTAAATGTTTAGTGATATAGTTCTCTCCATCTGATTGACATATCATATCTTCATTAGAATCAACAATAAGTTCTTTACAACGGATGGTTTCAATACCATCCTTAATTGTGGCCTTACCCTTAAGATACTTAACTAAAGTCTTATAAGTCTTAATGCGATTAGCTTTCTTAAATAAGATAAGATCAAAATAACCATCATCAATTTGAGCCAATGGGGCAGCTTTGGCACCATTACCATAATAAGAACCATTCATAAGACAAATGATATAGTATTCACCATCTCTGTTAACGCCATCAACAGTCATTTTTACTTTTAATGATTTTAAGAATATCGCATTATAGATAATACTTAAAACATAGGCTGGTCCTTTAGTAATGAATGAATTTCTAATCATCTTAGAAGCGTCAAAAGTGATTTTAGCATCAATACCAAGTGAAGTAGTATTGGCATACTTCATCACATCAGTTTGACCTATATCAATATATCTTGGTTTTACTTCGATAGTATCTTTAATGTTTTTTTCAAGTGTCTTATTAACACCACCAAAATAACGATAGAAGTCATTACCAGAACCACAAGGTATTAATCCTACAGGAATATCAGGATTAATAGAATTAACAGTCTCTAGAAAAGTACCATCACCACCCACAGAATAGATAGTTATATCTTTTTCATCATTATATTTTTCAATAATTTCTTTTGTGTGATTAGCATATTCCGTTACTTCAATGATGTAGTTAAGCTTTTTCTCTTTACATACTTTTTCAATTAGGGGAATAGCTTTAAAAGCTGATCCTTTTCCAGATATCTTATTTATCACGAATACATGTTTCATATATTTATTGTACAATATATCTTATGAAAAAGATTTTAATGGCAACCGGTAATCTTCATAAGATTAGCGAAGTTAAGGATATTCTTAATTCCTTAAATGTAGAAGTAGAAATTGTTTCACCTAAACAATTAGATCCAAATTGTGATGAACCTGTCGAAGATGGCAAGACTTTTAAAGAGAATTCTTATATAAAAGCTAAATACTATCATGACTTGTTTAACTTACCAACTATTGCAGACGATAGTGGCATTTGTATAGATTACTATGATGGTGGGCCTGGTATTTATTCAGCTAGATGGATGCCTGAACTTTCATATGAAGAAAAGAACAAAAAGATTACTGATGAACTAAAGGGCTCTGATAATAGAGGAGCACAATTTGTTTGCGGCATTACTTATATTGATGAGAATGGTAAGGTTTCTTATCATGAGGGAGTACTTGAGGGTAAGATTGCAGATGTACCATCAGGTACTAAGGGCTTTGGCTATGATCCCGTCTTTGTCATGAATGGTCAAGAACTTACTATGGCAGACTTAGGTGAAGAATTTAAGAAATATAATTCGCATCGTGCTCTAGCTTTAAGAAAGCTGGTTGAATCACTTGAAAAATAAGTATCTTAGTATTCTTTGTGCATTATCTTTAATTATATTTACCTTTTTAAGTTGTGTTAACTATTGGCCATTTAATAAGGCTTTTTATAAGAATGAATATAAAAAGTTGGGTGTGGCTGAATATATAGGTATAAGCGAAGATGATTTAAATAAGACTACAGATATTTTACTAGGGTTTATCAAAGGGGAAAACGATTCATTAGATATAGAGTGTAAGATAAATGGCATGACCAGAGCTGTCTTCAATGATAAAGAGAAGACTCATATGATTGATGTTAAGAATCTATATGATGGAGCTATCATTGTTCGAAATGTTTCGTTTGCCATCTTTATCTTAAGCTTTATCTATATTGGAAGAAGTAAGGAATTATTTATAGGCTATAAGTATTCATTATCACTAGTAGGACTAATAATAGCTTTCTTATTGTTGTTTTGCTTAATTGACTTTGAAGGTTTTTGGCTAGGTTTCCACCATCTCTTCTTTCCATTTAATGATCTATATATATTAGATCCTAGATACGATATTCTAGTGATGATGGTGCCAGAAGGTTTCTTCTTTGATTTGTGTATTTTAATTGTTATGTCAACTAGTGTGATACTAGTTGGTTTATATTTTGTTTTGAGGAAGTTTTTAAATGATTAATATTGTCTTATACCAACCTGAGAAGCCTGCAAATACAGGCAATATCGTAAGAACTTGTATGTGCTTTGATATGAAGTTACATATTATTGGACCAATTACTTTTTCTTTCGATGATAAGTATTTAAAAAGAGCTGAAATGGATTATGTAAAGGATTGTGATATATCTTTCTATGATTCTTATGAAGACTTTTTAAGTAAAAATTATAAGGGACAATTTGTATATTTATCTAGATATGGTCTAGATACTTTTGATCATTGTAAGTTTAATACTGAAGCTGATATTTATATCATGTTCGGTAAAGAGTCTACTGGTATTCCAAAAGAAATATTAAAGGATCACTTAGATTCAACTTATAGACTTCCTATGAAGGCTGATGCGAGAAGTTTGAATTTATCAAATTGTGTCGCAATCTGTGCTTTTGAAGCTTGTAAACAAACAGGATTTGAAAGACTAAGTAAAGTTGAAGTTATCAAGGGTGCTGACTGGTTACTTAAGTAGTTTTGGTTTATAATGTTTTTATGCAGTTTAAAAGAGCGACATTAGTAATTTGTGTTATTTGTTTAACTATTGGTTCATATTTGTTTATGAATCGTAATTATGATTCTTTATCTAGATATCCATATGGCACAAGTGAAGAGAGGGCATTAATAAAGAAGTATTTGGATGAAAGAGAGATCAAATATATTATTGATTATTCTATTGATCCAATCTATTTTATAAGATATTGTACATATCCTGGTTTTTTAGCTTACCATACAAGTTATTATAATGAGGCAGCTGAGCATTTTATTTTCTTAAATGATTATGAGATTGTCGATATAGTAGAAAGATTATTGGATAAGCATATTGATATGGAATGGGCTTATGAAGAATATGCATATCATCATTATGATGGTTTAATTAAGGAACTTACAAAATGAAGATAGTTGTATGTAGCGATAATCATTATAACTTTGATGTCTTAGACAAAATCCTAGCTGATAATCCTGACGGGGATTATTATTGGCATTTGGGTGATTCTGAGGCTAATGAAGAAAAGGATATTTATCCTTTTGTCTCAGTTAGGGGTAATAATGATTATTTGAATTTACCCTTATTTAAGATTTTTGAAGTAGGTGGTCACCGTTTCTTTTTAACCCATGGCCATCGTTATTTACGTAGTGATTTCTATGGTTTATATGAGGCTGCCATACAAAATAACTGCGATGTCTTATTATATGGCCATACACACATGTTTTCTGATTATAGCTATGAGGGGGTTAGGTTTTTAAATCCTGGCTCATGTCGCTTAAATAGGGATGGTACACCACCTTCATATATGATTATTAATATTGATGATGATCATAATATTGATGTTGAAAGGGTCGATATTAAGAAGTAAAAGTCATACATAGGTATGATTTTTTTAATGGTGTCAAAAGATATAATTTCCTTGAAGGAGGAATTATATGAAAAGGTTTTTAATTATCTTACTAGCTTTATTTATGATAACTGCTTGTAATAATAACACAAATACTGATGATACTATTGATGATCCAATAGTTGTAGATAATAAGGTTAAGGATTTTGATTTGGCTTTTCTTAAGTTAGAAAACAAGGAAACTAATTTAATCTATTCGCCATTATCGATTAAATATTGTCTAGCAATCTTAAGTGAAGGGGCAAACGGTAATACCAAGAAACAAATTGATAATGTTTTAGATGGATATGAACCAAAGACTTATACTAATAGTAAACATTTATCATTGGCTAATTTGGTTGCGATTAAAGATGATATAGAGGTTAATCCCGAATTTGAAGAAGTATTAGGTGATAAATATCAAATAGGGGTAACAAAGGAATCGTTTAGCGATCCTACTAATATTAATAATTGGATTAATAAGAAAACTTTTGGGATGATTGATAATTATATCGATTCTTTTGATTCTAGTTTAAGATTTTTAATTATTAATGCTTTAGCGATTGATATGGATTGGATTAACAAGATTCAGAATGATTTTTATTATAGAGGTGATCATATTTATTATGGAAAACGTATTTATCAGTATGCTGATGGAATTTATACACCGATGGCCTTTAATGGAAAGATTGTAAAGGGTACTGAGTTTACTACAGTTGCGAATAAGTATGACATTTTAAATGATCTAGGTGAATTAAATATTAGAAATACGGTTGGAAATGATTTATATTATAAACTTTTGGAAGATGAAGATATTTATAGTGATATGTCTTACTATTATGGCAGTGATGATATCGATACTATTGTCTATAATTATTTAGATCAGTATATAGATGAACTAGATCAAAATTATCAATTCTTTGAAAGTTCAACTGACTATTACTATTATGTAGATGATTCAATTAAGGTTTTTGCGAAAGATTTGAAGGATTATGATGGTACTCAGTTCCAATTTGTAAGTATCTTGCCAAAGAAAGAAACTTTAAATAATTATATTAGTAAGTTATCACTTGATGAGGTTAATAATCTAATAAGTAAAGTAAAAGCACCTAACTATGATGATTATGAAGAAGGATGTATCACTGAGGTAAAAGGATTCTTTCCGACTTTCAAGTTTGATTGCGATTTGGATTTAAATGAAGATTTAAAGAAACTAGGTATTACTGATATTTTTGATGTTAATAAGGCTGATTTCTCTAAGATGGTGGGTGAAGAATCGATTACGGTAGATACTAAACATAAGTCAACGATTGAATTATCAAATGATGGTATTAAGGCTGCTGCTATAACTGAACTAGGTGGTTATGGTGCTGGTGGTCATTATGATTATCTAAATAGTGTCCCTGTTAAATATATTGACTTGAGATTTGATGATCCGTTCTTGTTCCTAATTAAAAACAAGGATACAAATGAAATATGGTTTGTTGGTACCTTATATGAAGCAGAAGAAGATAAGGCTAGATTAACATCTGAAGTTGAAGGTCTTATTATTAGAGAGGCTCCTTCAAATAATGCGAGAAACATAGGATTTTTGGGATATTATGAATCTTATGAAGCAAGTGGTAATGTAAAGAAGAATGACGGCTACACTTGGTATGAACTAAAAAGTGGTGGTTGGGTAGCTGATGACGGTAAGAGTTTAACTATTTGGAAAAGTTAAAAGATGCCTTACGCATCTTACTATCTTAATTCTTCAATATGATAGATATAATCTAGAGAACTAAGGGCTTCAATTATTTCCTTATGAGACTTATATCTTTGTAGAGTTTCTGAGAATATCGTGAAAGTAATAGTATAAACACTTAAGCCTGAGCCAACATATGCTTGGTTAGCTTCAATATCATCAATTCTAAGTCCTAATTTTCTACTAACAGTAACGAAGTCTCTAAGATAGTTACTGTTTTTTAGTTCTAGATGGATTTCAAAGTGATTTGAACGATTGTTTAAATAGACTTCAATAGTAGAGAACCAAGTAAGAATACATAAGAATAATAAGTAAACAACAATGCTTATAGTATATTGACCACTGCCTACAATAAAGCCTAAGAATGAACAAAACCATAGGGCAGCTGAGGTGGTTAGTCCTTTTATTTGACTACGAGAACTAAATACTATGGAATTACTAGAAAGGATGGCTGTTGCGATTATAGTTGCACATGAAAGATATGGTATCTTTGTTTCCATATATAGGTCTAGCAACATACATATACATGATGAAAAAGATATAAGCACAAAGGTTCTAAGTCCTGCTGAGTGTCTTTTACTTGATCTTTCATAACCTACAGTAGCAGTTAGGATAATGACTATTAATAGTCTTAAAATCATTGAATAGATATTTATTTCACTTGACCAGTTTCCTAATAATTTAGCTATGGGATCTATATATAACATTAATGAATGCCTCTCTTTCTATAATATGGATTTATCATCTTAGCATAATGTTCATCAGCCGCTTCATTATAAGCTTTCTCATCTTCATAAAATGGGTCATCATGCTTAGGTAGCTGTTCTTGGATTGCTTGTATTCTATCGATTAAGATTTCTACATCGGATTTACTATTATCTACATCGGGCACCAAGTCTTCTAATTTATCTGAATATGACTTAGATAAATAAAGCGATAACTTAGCACAAGCTGGTCCAATTAGCTCATAGAGGATACTTGAAGATAAGATTACTGTTTCTAGAATTACTCCTTCTTCTCCTCCTAAAGTTCTAGCACCCATTGCCGCTAAACCAATGGCTACACCGGCTTGAGGAATTAGGGCTAGGCCTAGATAATTTCTTACTAGTTTATCTTTCTTTACAAGTAAACAGCCAATATAGGCTCCAAGATATTTACCAATGATTCTTACAAAGAAATAGATGATACCGATTGTAAGTAAAGATACAGAACCAATACTGTCTGATGTGTTAAATAGGGCAGCTAAGTCAAAATTAACACCTGATCTTACAAAGAATAATAGAAGTATTGGCGGATTGAAATAGTTTAATTGTTTAAATAATCTTTCATCATCAGTAAGATTAATATAAATCATAGACATTGACATACATCCAAGTAGTGGCGATACATCCAAAAGGGCACAAATACCACAGAAGGCAAATAGTAGGGCAATAGATACAATTAAACGATTATCGGTTGATCTTTCATGTAGGATTATTTTTAAAAGGATTCCAAATATTCCTCCTAATCCAAACACAAATATATTCAATAGTATAGGTTTAACGATATTAATAAATTGAAAGTTTCCAGTTATAGAAGCTAGGGAAATTGATATAGCTATACTATAAGCTAATAGTCCTACCACATCATCTAAGGCTACTACTTGAAGTAAGGTCTCTACAAAGTCACCTTTGGCGTGTGTCTGTCTTATTGTCATAACGGTTGATGCTGGGGCTGTAGCACTAGCTAGAGCAGCTAGGACAGCTGAAAAGTTTAGGTCTAGTCCTAATATAAAGTAAGCAACAACAAATACTAGTATTGAAGCTAAACATGCTTCAAAGATAGTTATTATTAATACTTTAGTGCCACTTTTTTTAAGTGTTGAAAATTTAAAGAATTCACCAGTACTAAAGGCTATAAAGGCTAGGGCAATATCTGCGATAAAGCTTGTGCCTTCTACAAATGATTTAGGTATTAGATTAAGACAATAGGGACCTATTAAAATGCCTGCAACAATATAGGCGGTGACATTTGGCAATCTTAATGGCTTAGTAATGCGTGTCATTAAAAAACCCGATATCAGTATAAGCGCAATCGAGATAATAATTATAGATACATTAGATGTTATGTTTAACATCTCATAAAGTGGGGTTAACATAAGCTTCCCTTCCTTCCTAAATAATATTTTATCACAAAATAGAAAGCGCTTTCATTTTAATTGATAGTTTATAATGGGTACATGAACCCGATTGATATTATTAAGAGAAATGAAAAATATGCGAGTGGTTATCTAAAAACACCTGTAGATAAACAAAGACATGCTAAGGAATTATGCTTTAAGTATAACAATGCTTCTGTAGATGAAAGGGAAGGTATTTTAAAGGAACTATTGGGTACTTATAATAATTCGGTCAATATTGAACCAAGTTTTCATTGTGATTATGGTTTTAATATTCATTTTCATGGTTTTGCGCTATTAAATTATAATTGCGTTATTTTAGATACTTCTCCTGTAAATATTGGAAACGGCGTCTTTATTGCCCCTGGTGTTTGTATAGCTTGTTCAGGGCATGCGATTGATCCTATACAAAGAAGTCGTGGTATTGGCACTTCTGCTCCAATTACAGTTGAAGATAATGTTTGGATTGGAGCAAACACAACCGTTTGTGGTGGTGTTACTATTGGTTCTAATTCAGTGGTTGGAGCAGGTAGTGTGGTTAATCATGATATTCCAAGTGGGGTAGTAGCAGCTGGTGTTCCTTGCAAGGTGATTAGAAAAATTAGTGATAAGGACAAAATTGATTCTTCAGAAATCTTGTTTTAGTTGTGACATAGATGATACTATTTTCTAGTATGTTTATAGGAGTGTTATTATGTTTGATTTAAGTTCGGCTACATTACATATTATGGCAATGATCTTTATGTTGATGGATCATTTATGGGCAACTATTTTTCCTGCTCAAGAATGGTTAACATGTGTAGGCAGAATTGCTTTTCCAATATTTGCGTTTATGACGGTAGAAGGTTACTTTCATACTCATAACTTTAAGAAATATCTTACTAGAATGTTTATTTTTGCGGTTCTATCTGAGATACCGTTTGATCTAATGTATGGTGGCACTATTTTCTATCCATATCATCAAAATGTTATTTGGACTTTTATTGTAGGCTTAATTGGTATTTATTTAATTGAAAAGGCTAAGAGTGAGAATAATAAGTTTGTATATGTATTAACTAGTATTTTGGTTATATTAGTTGGTACTTTAATAGGTACTGTAGGTATGTTAGATTACTATGGTGCTGGTGTTTTAACTATTTTTGTCTTCTATTTCTTTAGGGGCAAAAAGTGGTGGCAAATACTAGGCCAAATAATTGGTATGTATTTTATTAATATTGAATTATTGGGTGGTTTATTTTATCCAGTAACTATATTAGGCCATGAATTTGAGATTATTCAACAAGGAATTGCAATGTTAGCTTTAATACCTATTTGGCTATATAGGGGTAGACAGGGCTATCATAATAAACCATTTCAATATATCTGTTATGCATTCTATCCAGTACATATGTTGGTGATTGTACTGATTCAAAACTTTTTAACAAGATAAGATTGACAAATCACTTGGTAAAGTAATAGAATAATCAAGTAATAAAAAGTACGTAGAAAGTAGAAGACCACTTCTCACCTGATATCCACAAGGATTTGGGTAACTAGATTGCTACAAGATAGTAATATGAGTGGGCTTTGTCTCGCTTTTTATTTTATAGGAGGACATTAACATAGCAGGTAAAAAACCCGAAGATCTAGTCAATGAGAATATTCGTTTTAGAGAAGTATTAGTAATTGATTCAGATGGCTCACAACTTGGTAAAATGAGCAGAAATGAAGCTTTAAATAAAGCTTATGATCAAGAATTAGACTTATTATGCGTTTCAGCAAATTCAAATCCACCAGTATGTAAGATATTGGATTATGGAAGATATAAGTTTGAGGCTCAGAAGAAGGCTAAGGAAGCTAAGAAGAACCAACATGTAACAGAACTTAAACCTTTACGTTTATCTCCTGTTATTGATAAGCATGACTTTGATACTAAGATTAAGCAAGCTACTGGTTGGCTTGAAGATGGTATGAAGGTTAAGGTTGACATGCGTTTTAGAGGACGTATGATGACTCGTCAAGAGGTTGGTTTAAAGGTTATGAATGATTTTATTTCAAGTTTGTCTGATTTGGCAAATGTTGATAAACAACCTAAGCTTGAAGGTAATATCATGTCTTGCGTTTTAATGCCTAAAAAGAAATAAGGAGGAATTCAAATGCCAAAAATGAAAACTAAGAAGACTTTTGCTAAGAGAGTAAAAGTTACTGGTACTGGTAAGTTAAAGACTCACCACAACTTCACATCACACTTTGCTGCTAACAAGACACATAAGCAAAAGGTAAATTTAAGAAAGTCAGCTATTGTCTCTGCTTCTGATACTAAGAGAGATAGAGCTCTATTACAAGGTTAGTTAGGGGGATTAAATAATGGCTAGAGTTAAAAGATCTAATAATCTAAGAAAAAGACATAAGAGAGTCTTAAAACAAGCTAAGGGTTATTTTGGTAGTAAACACTTATTATTCAAGACAGCTCATGAGCAAGTTATGCATTCTCATAAGTATGCATATATCGCTAGAAAGCAAAACAAGAGAAACTTCCGTAAGTTATGGATTGCTAGAATCAATGCTGCTGCTAGATTAAACGATATCAGCTATTCAAGATTAATGCATGGCTTAAAGCTTGCAAATGTTAACATGAACAGAAAGATGTTATCAGAGATTGCTATCGCAGATCCAGAAAGCTTCACAAGCATTTGCAATACTGCTAAGGCAGCATTAGCTAAATAAATAATAGGGCATTAAGCCCTTTATATGGTCGATTGGTGAAACGGTTAACACATCGCCCTCTCAAGGCGACATTCACGGGTTCAAATCCCGTATCGATCACCATTAAAAATTCAAAGGCTCATTGAGCCTTTTTATTATGTTGTAGATACGGGATTTGATAATCCAAATAAAAACGCTACAAATGTAGCGTTAGTTGATATATTAAGCTAACTTAGCAATAGCGTCCTTGATTCTCTTGATAGTTTCTTCCTTACCTAAGATTTGACCAATCATTGTAGCACCACCAGGTGTCTTATCTTTGCCAGATAGGGCAACTTGAATAGGATACATGATTGTAATGTTCTTAAGTTCATTATCAGCAGCCACCTTAGCTAATGCTTGGAAGATACCATCATTATCGAATGTCTCAAGTGCTTCTAATGCAGGTAATGCAAGTTCTAATGACTTCTTAGCTACTTCAGCATTTGTTTTTGCCTTCTTATTAGTATATAGATCAATTGAATAATCCTTTACTTCATTAAAGAAATCAATCATATCCTTAACTTCAGTTAGTAACATAACTCTATCTTTTAAGGCCTTAGCGATATCTTCATAGTTGTACTTTGGATCAACAGTTTCTTTAATCATAGGTTCAACTAATTCAAAATAGGCTTTGTCATCCATGTTTCTTAGATATACGCCATTCATCCACTTTAATTTTTCAATATCAAAGATTGCACCACTTGTACCAATTCTCTTTACATCAAATGCTTGACATAATTCGCTTAGTGAATAGATTTCTCTTTCTTCACTTGGTGCCCAGCCTAATAAAGCGATATAGTTAAGGATTGCTTCTGGAAGATAACCCTTAGCTACTAAGTCTTGGAAAGAAGCATCACCATTTCTCTTTGATAACTTCTCATGTTCATTCTTCATAACTGGTGGACAGTGAATATATACTGGCTTATCCCAACCATATGCTTCATATAACAAGTTATACTTTGGTGTACTTGACAAATATTCATTACCTCTAACAACATGAGTAATATCCATTAGATGATCATCTACTACATTGGCAAAATTATAAGTAGGGTAGCCATCAGACTTTAATAGAATCATTTCATCTAAGTCAGCATTGTTTACAGTAATTGAACCATATACTTCATCATCGAATGTTGTAGTACCTTCTGGCTTAATAGTTTGTCTAATAACATATTCTTCACCAGCTTCAATTCTTCTTTCAACTTCTTCTTTGCTTAAATTCTTACAAGGATCACGATATAAGAATGATTCACCCTTAGCATTAGCGATTTGTTTTTGAATCTCAATATCTTCTTCCTTACAGAAACAAACATGGGCATGACCGCTTTCAACAAGCTTCATGGCATATTCTTTATATAAACCTTGTTTCATTCTATCTGATTGAACATAAGGCCCATAGTTACCACCTACATCTGGTCCTTCATCATGCATAAGACCACAAGTCTTTAGGGTATCATAGATAATATCTGTAGCACCTTCTACTTGTCTATTTTGGTCGGTATCTTCAATTCTTAAGATAAAATCACCATTATCTTTTTTCGCAACTAAATAAGCATATAAAGCAGTTCTTAAATTACCAATATGCATATAACCGGTTGGAGATGGTGCAAATCTTGTTCTTACTTTCATTTGTTACCTCATTTCTAAATACTCATATATTATAGTATAATATTTAAGCTTATTCATAAAGGAAAGAAGGTAAAAATTATGGAATATATTTATAAACCAAGTGGTGTTTGTTCAAGAGAATTTATCTTTGATATAGAAGATGATAGAGTTAAATCTTTAGAAGTAATTGGAGGCTGTAACGGCAACCTTAAGGGTATCGCTAAATTAATTACTGGGATGAAACTTGAAGATATCATTTCTAGAATCGAAGGAGTTAAGTGTGGTTTTAAAAAGACATCTTGTCCTGATCAAATTGCTTGTGCATTGAAAGCTTATTTAAATGAAAAGAATTAGTAAATTATTAAGTATCTTACTTATATTATTTATACTAGTCGGGTGTGGCGAAGATTCAAGCCCATCTGGCGAGAATTATTATTTAACTCAATTAAAAAATTACGAAGTAAGAGAAAAGAATTCAACGCTTGATGATAATGCTGAATTTGATGCATATTTAGATACTATCTTTGATGAACTAGTATCTGATAATTATCTATATATGCACTTTAATGTTGCTGACTATAAGGCAATGGGCATTGAAAAACCTGAAGTCGGCTTTGGTCATCTTGTTTATGGCCTTGATGAAGAAGAATTTAACAAGACAGAGAAACAATTAGAAGACTTGTTGGCTTTTGATTATGATAAGTTATCCTTAAGACAACAATATGATTATGACTTACTTCATTATTCATTATTAGAAACTCTTTGTGGCCTAGAATATTCTAAATATAATTTAATATTCTCTTCATCTAGTCAATTTTCCGATGGTATTGTCACAAACCTAATGGAATTCGCGATGTATGATGAAGAATCTGAAAAAGATTTCTTAGTTGTTTTAAAAGATGTACCAAATTACATCAATGAAGCTATCGAATATTCTAAACAACAATCTAATGATGGTTTATATCATAGTGATGATATGTTGGATGAGGAGATTTCTTATATAGATACTTTGATTTCATCTAATGGCAAGAGTATCTATGAACACTATAAAGAATATGATATTTATCCTGAAGTTAAAGAACTTGTAGAAAATGAAGTTATACCTGCATTTGTGACTTTAAAAGATTATTTAAAGACCTTATATGGTAAGACTACAAGTGATAAGTTAACTTTATGTAAGATTGATGAAGGCTATGCTGAATATACTTATTTAATCAATTCTTCAAGTAATAGAGATATCACTGATATCTATAATGACCTGGTGGAATTATATTTTGATTGGATTTATAACTTTATTGGTATTTATCAAGATGATGAAAATATCTTAGATAATTATGAAGAATTCTTAAAAAACGATGAAGTATTAAACCTTAATGCGGAAGATCTGTTGGAATATCTTAGAAATAATAGTTCTGAAAGATATGAATATCTAGAGGATGCTAATTATGTTGTATCATCACTAGATACATTAGGCAATACAACTCTAGGTTATTATGTGAGTCCACCAATTGATAATCTAAACCAAAATGTAATTAGAGTAAATGCGAAGATTGATAGTGATTATTATGATCAAATGTCTGTCTTTGAAGTAATGGCGCACGAGGGCTTCCCAGGCCACTTGTACCAAAACATTTACTTCCAACAAACTAATCCTCACAAATTTAGAGCTACTCAATCATTTGTTGGTTATACTGAAGGTTATGCTGATTTAGCTGCTTATGATGCCCTTGAAATGTTAGATATTCCTAATGAATATAAGGGCATTGCTAGAATCGATTCAATTACCTTTAATTCCCATATCCTATATTCAATAATTGATTTGGGAGTTAATTATTTTGGATGGAACGTTAAGACTTTGGCTAAGAAATTAGATAACTTAATGTTAGATTCTAGTATGGCTCAAGACTTATATGATACAGTTGTTGCCATGCCTGGTGTTTTTGTAAGATATGGCGTAGGCTTTGTAAATCATATAAATCTTAGAAAAAAGGTAATGGACGAGCTTGGCGATAAGTTTGATTATGTAGCCTATGACAAAGCAATTGTAGAAAATGGACCTTTACCATTTGCGATATTAGAAGGTGTAGTAGAAGATTATATCAATGAAAACAAATAAATTTAATTATCTTATTTATCTATTTATTGTAGTAAGTTTAGTAAGCTTAGACCAATATACTAAGTCGATTATTTTAAATTACTTTGAATTATATGAAAGTAAGACTATTATTGATAGCTTCTTTAGTTTGACTTATGTTCAAAACTTTGGAGCAGGCTTCTCGATTATGCAAAATGCCAGAACAACATTTCTAATCATTACTCCAATCTGTTTAATAGGTTTTACTTACTTATTCATTAAATCAAATGATAAGTTAAGTAAGACTGCCTTACTATTAATGATTAGTGGTACAATCGGTAACTTTATCGATCGTATTGTTAGGATTTATGTTGTTGATTTCTTAGATTTTATTATCTTTGGTTGGGACTTTCCAATCTTTAATGTAGCCGATATCTTCTTAACAATTGGTGTATGTTTATATATTATTGCGCTTATAAAGGAGGAAAAGGATGCCAAAATTAAACTTAATAGTTGATGACAATTATAATGTTCGACTTGATGCTTATTTAGCAGATAATACGCCTTTGAGTCGTTCTAATATTCAAAAATTAATCAAAGAAGAAAAGATTTTAGTTAATAACAAAGTGACATCTAATTCATATAAAGTGAAGATGAATGATGATATCGGTGTTGAATATGAAGAAACAGTTTTAACTGATTTAAAACCAGCTGATATTCCAATTGATATTGTCTATGAAGATGAAGATATTATCGTTATTAATAAACAAAAGGGTTTGGTAGTTCATCCAGCTCCTGGTAACTACGATAACACCCTAGTTAATGCCTTGTTATTTAATTGCAAGGACTTATCTGATGTCAATGGTTTCTTTAGACCAGGCATCGTGCATAGAATCGATAAGGATACAAGTGGTTTGTTGGTAGTTGCCAAAAACAACGAAGCTCATAACTTCTTGAGTGAACAATTAAAAGATAAGACTTGTTATCGAAAATATTATGCGATCGTAAAGGGTACTATTGAAAACAACAAGGGTGAAATAAATGCACCTATTGGTAGAAACCCTAAAGATCGTCAAAAGATGTGTGTAACAGCCACTAATAGTAAGGAAGCCATTACTGAATTTGAGGTAATGAAAAGATTTGGAGATTGTACCTTGTTAGATGTTTCTTTATTAACCGGTAGAACACATCAAATTAGAGTTCATATGGCTTTTATTCATCATCCAGTTATGAATGATGAAAAGTATGGTGGACCACATATTGATGAAACTGGACAATTTTTACATGCTTATTATTTAAGTTTTATTCATCCACGTACTAAGGAAAGAGTATCTTTTGAAACACCAATGCCTAAGTATATGGAAGAATATATTGAAAGTATCGAGGGTATAAATGGAAAATAACACATATAAAGTATTTCAATTGATGGAGTATTTCATCACCAAATATGATTATATTTCTTTTAGAGTAAACGGACTTGATAAGCCTGATGAGATTTTAATTGCCTCTAAGACTAATCCTGATTTTCAGGTTATAAGAATAACAACTGCCTCTGTTGGCACAACTTATTACGACACAGGAAGATTAGATACTTATCAAATGGTTATTAAACAACAATTTAATCTACCTAAAGTTAAGATATTGGATGTTCATATTGGTAATGAAACTGTTGAAGGAAATGATGAATTTACAACTGTATGCATCGATTCTAATTATCATAGTGGTCTTGATTTATCTACTATTTATCCAGGTGTCTATGATGTTGTTCATGATGTTAGCGATAAAGAAGGGGAAATAAAGAATAGAGTTTCTAATATCAATAATACTTTCTTAAAACTAAAGGAAACAGCTAAGAAAAGACCTTTATATGCTAAGCTAAAGGATTTACATGCACCTGTTACTATGGGGACTTGTGTAGTATGTACAGTATTGTTTTTAATCACATTATTCTTAAGTTCTAAGTATGATATTGATACGGCCTTAATTATGATGGGTGCTCAATATAATACCTTTACACTAGGATTACATCAAGTATATAGACTGGTATTAAATGGTTTCTTGCATGGTTCTATTATGCATCTAGTATTTAATTTGATGGCCTTCTATTATGTAGGTATAGGAGTTGAAAGAAGACTTAAGACTAAAAAATATTTAATATTATTATTAAGTGGCATTATCTTTTCTGCCTTAAGTGCTGGCATTATAAGTGCTAATACGATTACTATTGGTTTATCTGGTGCTATCTATTGTATCTTTGTATACTATATCTTTAGTTTAGTTAATTCTGGTTTTATCAATCTTAGACAACTAATGCCTACAATTCTATTAAACCTAATGCTTAATTTTATACCAGGTGTCTCTTGGCAAGGACATTTAGGTGGTGCCGTATGTGGCTGTCTATTCTATTATTTATTTAATAATAAGGACAATAAAAAGAGCATGATTATTCTAGTTACTAGCTTATTATTAATCATGAACATTAAATACTTTGGTTTTACAAAGATTCAACCATTATATATTGGTTCAGATGTAAAGGTTGTTAGTGCTTATAAGGATTTGGGTTTAAAGTCTTATAGTGATAATATTTCTAAAAGACTTATTAATGTCTATCAAAAAGGAGAAAAATAATGATTATCAGTTGGGATGAATATTTTATGGGACTTGCCCACTTGAGTGCTTTAAGAAGTAAGGATCCTAATACTCAAGTAGGTGCTTGTATTGTTGATGAAGACAAGAAGGTTGTATCTATTGGCTATAATGGTATGCCTAGAGGTTGTGTGGATGCTAAGATGCCTTGGTCTCGTGAAGGAGATTTTAAAAGTACAAAGTATGCTTATGTAGTGCATGCTGAATTAAATGCGATATTGAATTCACCAAGAAGTCTTAAAAATACCATCCTTTATGTTTCATTGTTTCCTTGTAATGAATGTGCTAAGGCAATAATTCAAGCAGGCATCAAGAAAATATATTATGAATCAGATAAGTATGATGGTGCTGATAATAATGTTGTATCTAAGAAAATGTTAGATATGGCTGGGATAGAATATGAACAACTACCTTTTGAAGTTGAGATTGATTTTAAGACTAAATATTAAAAGTCTTTTCTTTCTTCCATTTATGATATAAGTCCTTGTAATATGCAAGGGCTTTTTCTTCGCCATTGTCTTTTAAATATTCAAGTAATATTTTATGTCTTCTACAATTTTCAGGACCCATAAAATATTGGTCCTTACCGTTCATTAAAAAGTCATAGGCACTTGAATCAGTATATTTATCTTTCTTATAAATCTTAGAGGCAGCTATCTTATCACAGGCTGCTTCCAATAAATAATTAAGAGGCATTTCTAGGCATTTAAAAGTTAAAGGATTACTATAATAGTCCTTTTCTAACCAGAATTCAAAGTGATGTTTATTTCTTCCCTTATGATGTAACCATCCTAGAGAATAACCCTTATCCTCTTTTTCAGCATCAATAGGTGATCGATATCCTTGATAGTATTTAACACCTGAGAAAAATTCAATAAAAGAATATTTAGATAGGTCGTGCATTAAACCTTGTTTAATAAGACCACATTTGAAGCATAGTCTCATGACTTCTAGACGATGTTTGTTTATAGTTAGGGAATGGCCCCAAAATCTCTTCAAAAATGACATTTTTTCCATTTATTTATTATAGAACATTGTTGTATAATAATGTGCATGAATAGACATGAAACACGTATTAAAGTAGTAACAGCAGTGTATCAACACTTGCTTCTTAATAAAGACATGGTTGAAACTTTCATTGATAATTTTGATAATATCGATGAATATGTAGGTTCTATTGAGAATGATTTGATTGCCCATGAAGATGCATATATTGAAACTATTTCAAATAATCTAAATAAGTGGACATTTGATCGTTTATCTTTCATCGATCAAGCAATTCTTCTTGTAGGAACTAGTGAATATAATCTTAATAAAGACAATAAGAAGATTATTATTGATGAGGCTGTAAGAATTGCGAAGGAATATAGTGATGATGATTCTTACAAATATATTAATGGAGTTTTAGATAACCTATGAAACCAATAAGTGTTACGACACTTGTTAGATATTTAAAAAACAAATTAGATAGTGATGAAGCTTTAAGGAGTGTCCAAGTAAGCGGAGAACTATCTAATTTTCGTAAGACCAGTTCTGGTCATCTTTATTTCACATTAAAAGATGAAAATAGCGCTATAAGTTGTGTGATGTTTAAGTCCAAGGCTTATAGTCTTTCTTTTGTGCCGGAAAATGGAAACAAGGTCATTTGTAGTGGTTCTATTTCTATGTTTGAGGCATCAGGTTCTTTACAACTTTATGTAAATACTTTAAAGCTTGATGGAATTGGTGATTTATATCGTCAATATGAAGAATTGAAGAATAAATTATTTAATGAAGGCTTATTCGATGATGATCATAAAAAGGAAATACCAACTTTATATCCAAGTAAAGTAGCGGTTCTTTGTGGCAAGGATTCAGCAGCTATGTCTGATATTAAGATTCAATTCAATAGACGCTGGCCTTTATGTGAAGTTGACTATTGTCCAGTTATTGTACAGGGTAGTGAAGGACCATCATCTATGATTAAAACCCTTAAAGATATTGATACATTGGACTATGAAATCATCGTACTGGCAAGAGGTGGTGGTTCTTTTGAGGACTTATTCTGTTTTAATGACGAAAGACTTGTTAGAACTATATATAACTTAAATACTTTTATTATCACAGGTGTTGGTCATCAACAAGATTTTACCTTAGTAGATTTTGTCTCGGATAGAAGGGCACCTACGCCTACTGGTGCGATTGAAATGATTACTCCTAATATTGATGATGTATTGGATTCAATTGATGATTTATCTTATAGACTTAATAAATCAATTGATTTATTAATAACTAATAATAAAGATAAACTTATTCAATTATCTAATAATAAGTATTTCAAGGATCCTAGTTTACTTGTTGATAAAGTTTCTTTATTGTTGGATTACAAAATTGAAAGATTAAAACGTTTTTCTAATAAATTAGATAATTATCAGTTACAAATCGATAAAGAGGTAGATAGAATGGGCTTATTACTTGATATTAAGCTCAACAAGAAGCATAATGAGCTTGATAGATTAAAAGGATTGCTTAAGGCATATTCATGTGAGAATACTTTAAAAAGGGGCTATGCTCTAGTTTATAAAGATAATAAACTAATAAACAAAGATATTGATAACAATGATAAACTAGTGATAGAGACATATGATCAAATAATTGATACAAGAGTAGAGAAAGTGAGTAAGAAAAATGGCTAAGCTTAAATTTGAAGATAAGATGAAAAGACTTCAAGAGATAGTTGATCTTTTAGATTCTTCTGACATTGAATTAGATAAGTCTATTTCTTTATATAAAGAAGGGCTTGAATTATCTAAGGAGCTTAAGGAACAATTGAGTGCTTATGAGGAAAAGATAGAGGAACTTAAAAAAGATGAATAATTTTGAAGAATATTTAAGTAATAGTTTAGATTGTTATAAGGATAATGTGATTAAAGAGGCGATGGTTTATTGTCTTGAAGGTGGTAAGCGTTTTAGACCCAATATCATGTTTTCAATTGTAAAGGGGTTTGGACTTGATGAGAGTGTTGCCTATGGGGCTGCTTGTGCTCTTGAATATATTCAAACTTATTCTTTGATTCATGATGATTTACCAGGTATGGATAATGATGACTATCGTCGTGGTAAGTTGTCTTGCCATAAGAAATTTGGTGAGGATATTGCGATTTTAACTGGTGATGCATTATTGAATCATGCTTTCTCGAAGATTTGTGAAGCTGATTATAGAAGTGATATTAAAGTTAATCTAATTGATGCTCTTGCTAAGTATGCAGGACTATTTGGGATGATCTATGGTCAATTGTTGGATGTAGAGAGTGAAAGTAGCGATAATAAGTCAAAAGAATTATTGTTTAAGATTCATGATAATAAGACAAGTGGCTTATTTAAGTATGCATGTATTGCGGCTATGTATTTGGGTGGTGCTACAAACTTAGAATATTTTGAAACATTAGGTTCAAAGTTAGGTATCATCTTTCAGCATCAAGATGATTTGTTCGATATTATCAAGTCAGAAGAAGAGACTGGTAAGTCTAATTCTGATTTAAGAAATGATAAGTTGACTGCTTTATCTTATATGTCAGTTGATGAATTAAAGGAATATATTGATTATCTATTTAAGGATATCTATGATTA
This sequence comes from uncultured Solobacterium sp., assembly GCA_900546285.1. Classification (GTDB taxonomy): domain Bacteria; phylum Bacillota_I; class Bacilli_A; order Erysipelotrichales; family Erysipelotrichaceae; genus Colivicinus. Next base: position 34,328 of record URCJ01000012.1, read on the forward strand.
TCTATCATGTGCAAATTTTGATACTAAGTATATAATAGAGATAATAGATAGAATGAAAAATCGATAGTATGGATATTAAGGAAATTAAAAATTCTGAATTTGTAAAAACTTTAAATACAAATCAATTAAATGAACTTGCAAGTGACATAAGAACTTTTTTGTTGGATTCAGTTTCTAAAACAGGAGGCCATCTTTCTAGTAATCTTGGAGTTGTAGAACTTACAATCGCCATGCATTATGTCTTTGATTGTGAAAAAGATAAGTTCTTATTCGATGTTGGTCACCAATCTTATATACATAAGATTTTAACTGGCAGGGCTAAGGACTTTGATACTTTAAGACAATTTGGTGGTTTAGCAGGTTTTCAAAGAAGAAATGAATCTAAATATGATTGCTTTGAGGCTGGACATTCAAGTACCGCTCTTTCAACTGCCTTGGGTATGGCAATCGCAAGGGATATTAAACATGAAGATTTTTGTGTGGTTCCTGTGGTTGGTGATGCTGCATTACAATCTGGTTTATCACTTGAAGCTTTAAATCAAATAGGTGATTTAAAGTCTAAGGTAATTATTGTCTTTAATGATAATAATATGTCTATTTCTAAGAATGTTGGCGCTTTAAGTAAGGCTTTTTCAAATCTTAGAAGTAATCAAGAATATATACAGGTAAAGGATGATGTTAAGTCGTTCTTGAATACTAAGAAGAATGGCAATGTCTTTATTGAGGTTATTAAAAATATCAAAGAATCTATTAAGGATAAGGTTATTGATTCTGGTATTTTTGAAGGCTTTAATATTGATTATATTGGTCCTGTTGATGGCCATAATATTAAAGATTTAATCAATGTTTTCGAGGCTGCTAAGAAAAAGGATGGACCAATCGTTATTCATGTAGTTACTAAAAAGGGTAAGGGTTATAAACCTGCTGAAGAAGATAAGAATGGTAAGTGGCATGGCGTTGGTAAGTTTGATGTAAAGACTGGTGAGATGTTGTCTTCTATTCCTGAAAATTATAAGACTTATTCACAAATTGTTGCCGATAAAGTATTAAAGATTATGGATAAGGATGATAGAGTTACAGCTATTACACCTGCGATGATTTCGGGTTCTTGTATGAATAATATGTTTGCGAAGTATCCAAAGAGATGTTTCGATGTAGGTATAGCCGAAGACCATGCGATTACTTTTGCGTGTGGTATGGCACTTGAGGGTTTAAGACCTTTTGTGTCTGTTTATTCTAGTTTCTTACAAAGAGCCTATGATCAACTTAATCATGATGTCTGTAGAATGAACTTGCCTGTGGTGATAGGAGTGGATAGATGTTCGATTATTGGTGAAGATGGCGATTCTCATCAGGGCGTTTTTGATATCTCATATATGAATTCTTTACCTAATATGGTTATTGCGGAAGGTAAGAATAGCAGCCAGATAGAAGCTCTTCTTGATTTAGCCTTTAGTCAAACTAGTCCTTTTGCGATTAGATATCCTAGGGGTTCTATTGAATATAATTGTGACTGTAAATGCGATGTTGCCCTAGGAAAATGGGAATTTGTCGTCAATAATATAGATAGTAAGGTGAGTATCATTACTTATGGTAATGATGTTTGTAAGATTGAGAAGGATATTAATGATAATCATCTTCCTTATAATCTTATTAATGCCTTATTTATCAAGCCCATTGATGAAGAATTGTTAGTGAGCATTGGCAAACTTAATAAACCGATTGTGGTGTATACTAATGATATTATTAAGGGTGGTTTGGGTGATTCTATCTTAGAATGTTTAAATAAGAATCATATAAATGCGCCAGTTTACATCTTGGGTGTTGATGATATTTATGTTAAGCATGGTAGTGTATTGAAAGTTAAGGAAAGTTTAGGATTAGATCTAAATAGTTTGTATCGTTTTATTGAAAATATATGTTAAGAAGTCTTAGGATTAAGAATTTTGCGATTATTGATGATGTTTCAATTGAATTTGAAAAAGGTTTTAATGTCTTCACTGGCGAAACTGGTGCTGGTAAATCAATTATAGTTAACGCATTATCTTATTTATTTAAGGGACGTAGTGATTCATCTTTGGTCAGAAATGGTTTTGATAAGGCTATTATTGAAGGCGTTTTTGAACTTGATGATGAGAATATTAAGAATAAATTAAATGACCAGGATATTGATTATGATGGTCTTTTAATTGTCAAAAGAGTTATTGGTAAGGATAATCGTAATTCAATTAAGGTTAATGAATCTTCGGTTACATTAAATTTCTTACAAGATTTATTAAGTTCTTATGTTGATATTCATTCACAAAGGGATTCTCAATTATTGTTTGAAAAGAAGAATCAAGGACTTGTTTTTGATAAGTATTGTGGTCTTTCTTTTGATGAGTATAAAGAAGCTTATAATGCTTATTTAAAGGTATTAGCTGAATATGATGACTTACTCAATAATACTTATAATGAAAGAGATATTGAGTTCTTTAAGTATGATTTAGAGGAACTAGAGAAGGCTGATTTAAGGCTTGATGAGGTAGAAGAACTAGAAGAGCTTGAGAAGAAACTTAAGGATAAAGAAAAGTATACTTCTCTGTTGGATAAATCATTGTCTATTTATAATGATGATGGTGGTTTGAAAGAGAACTTCTATGAATTAATTAATTGTTTAAATATAGATGATGATTCAATCATTAATATAAAGGAACAATTAAATGATTTATATTATAGTTTAGATGAGCAGATGAATAAGCTTGACAAGCTTTATGCATCTTTTAATGATGAAGATTATAATATCGAATCTATTGAAGAACGTTTATATACTTATTCTAAGTTATCTAGAAAACATAAGACAGATACAAAAGGTTTACTAATGTTGTTAGATGATTTAAGAGCTAAGATAGCTTCTTTTGAGGATAGAGATAGAGTTTTAGCTGAAAAGAAGAATGAACTTGATAAGGCCTATAATAAGGCATTTGAATTGGCTAAAGAAATTTCAAATATTAGAAAGAATAAGGCAAAAGATTTAAGTAAAGCTATTAAACAAGAGACAAGTGATTTGTTATTAGATAACTGTATTTTTGAGGTTAATATCACTAATAAGGACTTGGGTCCTACAGGTATTGATGATATTGAATTTTTGATTGCGATGAATAAGGGTGATACTTTAAAACCACTTAAAAATGTTGCCTCGGGTGGTGAAATGTCACGTTTATTATTAGCTTTAAAGGCAGTATTTATTAAACTTAGTAATACTGATTTATTAATACTTGATGAAATCGATACCGGTGTTAGTGGTAAGGCTGGTATGTTGATTGGAAGAAAGATTGCGAAAATTGCGAAAAACTGTCAGGTATTATGTATTTCACACTTATCGATGGTAGCTGCTTATGCCAATAGTCACTTCTATATTTATAAAGAAGATGATGCAGATAAGACTTGTACAAGAATAAAGAAGTTGGATGAAGATGGCATTATTAGAGAGCTTGCGAATATATCAAATTCTGTAGTTGATGATAATTCATTGGCTGCTGCAAGAGACTTATATAATTTGGCTAAATCAGAAAGGAATGATTGCTTATGAAAAGAACGTTTGTAGTAGTAATAGACTCTTTGGGAGTTGGATATGAAGAAAAGAGCAAGGATTATGGTGATGAGGGTGCTAATACTCTGGCTCATATTTTTGAGGCAACTGAAGGTAAATATAAGATTCCTAATCTTCAAAAGATGGGTTTATGTAATTTAGTCGATGTTAAGGGTAATCCTAAAATTGATAATCCAAGTGCGTATTATGGAAAGTTAAAAGAGTCTTCTGTTGGCAAGGATACCATGACAGGACATTGGGAAATTATGGGTGTTTTAACTACTAAACCTGCTGTTACTTTTACCGATACTGGTTTCCCAAAGGATTTAGTTGATGAACTAGAAAGACTTACAGGTCATAAGTACATGGGCAATTATGCCGCTTCTGGTACTGAGATTATCAAGGATTTAGGTGAAAGACAATTGGAAACTAAAGAGATGATTCTTTATACTTCTGCTGATTCTGTTTTACAGATTGCAGCCAATGAAGAATTATATGGTTTGGATGAGATCTATAGAGTATGTCAAATCGCAAGAGATATGTGTTCTTCTAAGCCTGAATGGATGGTTGGTAGAATTATCGCTAGACCATTTGTTGGAAAAACTGCAGATACTTTTGAAAGAACCAGCAATCGTCATGATTATGCCTTAAGTCCAAGTGATGTAACTGTTCTTGATGAAATGAAGGAAAATGGCTTTGATGTCATTTCTATTGGTAAGATTAACGATATCTTTAATACTATGGGTATTACAAGAACTATTAAGTCTTCTTCTTCTGTTGAAGGTATGAAACAAACTATTGAAGTTGCTAAGGAAGACTTTAATGGCATTTGTTTCACTAATTTAGTTGACTTTGATGCGAAGTGGGGTCATCGTAGAAATCCAGAAGGTTATGCTAAGGAACTTGTTGCTTTTGATGAATTATTACCTGAATTGTTAGCTAATTTAAAAGATGATGATGTCTTATATATTACGGCAGATCATGGTAATGATCCAACTTGGAAGGGTAGTGATCATACAAGGGAGATGATTCCAGTTCTTATTTATTCTAAGAGCTTTAAGGAACCTAAGGATTTAGGTACTAGAGAATCGTTTGCCTGCATTGGTGCAACTATTGCGGATGATTATGGTGTAGCTAAGCCTAAGATTGGTTCATCTTTAATTGATGAATTAAAATAAATTTGTAATGTTATAATATAGACGTAAATAAAGAAGCAACCGCGTAAAGGTTATTTCTGGATTTTATATTTTGGTTAAAAAATAACCCTCAATTTCCAGTTCTAGGGTTATTTTTTAATGCCGTTATTTAATTTTATTAAGTCTATTATCACAGTCAAAGCTGTTAAAATAATCATAATTATTTCATAACTATTCATACCGAATACTCCCATAATCAA
>URCJ01000013.1 GCA_900546285.1 uncultured Solobacterium sp.
TTGAGGTTCTCAACCACTTTTTTTATGTCAAATTTCGTATTTAATTTTTACACTTCTTCTCCTAGTTAGTTTTAGCTAACTATATTATAAATTAAAATCAACCAAAATACCACCTAGGCAATACTTCCAACAATTTAATATATTCCCTTGTTGTCCCAAAGCCTGTACATATAGGCAAATAAACAATAAACACCAACAGATAAATAAAGATAAAAGTATTAATTACTTTTCTATTCTCTAACTTACTAAAAGTATAGACAATGGCTAACATTGTAAAAATACTGGTTGGATAAAAATGGTAGGCAAAGGTAGATCTAGAAATAAAGATCCAAGGTAGTAGTGATGAAACATAGCCCATAATTATCACAAAAGCTCTCTTATCCTTAATATTAAATAAAGTATAAACAACACAAGGCAAACCAAACCATGTTAATAAGGGATTAGAGAAACAAGCTATGGTATTAGAAACATTATCATTAATATTGGCATAATACCAAATAGGTCTTAAGTCCAATAACCACTCATACCATCTTGATTCAAAAGGATGACTAGCATTTAATTCATGATGATATTTAAACATCATAAGATTATGTTCAAAGACATTCTTAAAAGACCACACATCATCTTTCCATACTTTATCCGGTAAATAACATAGACAATAAATCAAAAGCGGATTTAACACAAAGAATAATAAACACCAAAGCAACGTCTTGATTACCCTTTCTTTCTTCTCTAACAATTTTCTAAATAAGATAAAAGCTAAACCTACAGCTGAGTAACACGCATTCCACTTAACACTTATCGCAAAGCCCATAAAGATACCCGATAATAATAAATTTATTAGTTCTTTCTTATAATTATCTTCTTTATAATATTTCACCATGAAGTAATACATCATGATAATAAAGAGAATACTAAATGGTTCTAAGGTACCGATTCTACTTGTTGTTAGGTGCATAAAATCCCCTGCACACAAGGTAGCACCAACGCAAGATAAATAAATATCATCAAATAATTTCTTACAAATATAATAGACAGCTATCACAATCAAAATACCAAATATCACACCTGGTAAACGATAGACAAATGGCGAAAAACCAAACACTTTAATAAACAAAGCAATAATATTAGTTCCAAGTAATGGATGAGTGTTGGCATACATATATTGACCATCAGCTATTTCTTTTGCGTTTCTAACATGATAGACTTCATCAAAAAAGAACTCATCATAATAAATAGGATCAATCTCAATCATTTCTTGTTCATCAATTACTAAAGAAGCAGGATACTTACTATCCTTATAATCATCTTCATACACTCTACAATCAATTATTTTTTCATCATTATAAAAGACAAGCTCGGTTATCGTATTTAGCTTACTACTACTATTTATCCTTATATATTTATAGTTAAAACACCCTTTAATACTTTGATACTCATAAATTGGTTCTTCATCTAAAGTAACGATATTATCCCAATTACTTAAATCATTTGAACCTTCAATGATAATACCATCTACGCCTAATTGATATTCATACTCACCAACAAGACTGTTATTATCACCCTCACCATAAATGATATTAATCTGTTCAAACTCACTCTGACTCAACTCAAGAATAAACGATTGATTATCAGTGGTAGGCTGCCATGTACTTATAGGCATTTCAAAAGATCCTAGATTCCAAATTGAAATGATTCCATATATCACCACAATACTTCCAAGATAAAACAACTCTTTATTCTTATGCTTTCTATAAATTAAACAGAAACAAATAAGCACAAGAAATGAGCATATCGCTATGCTCAATAATTCTTCATTTTTAAATATCTCTAAACTGACACCCTTCATTACTAATTATGATATCTCTAATTCTTCACAAATTTCCTCATATTTTCTTTATAACATTTGATTGCTTAGAGCTTTAAGACAACGAATCGTTACCGTAGTATTTATCTAACAATTTAACGCTCTCTACAACATAGGCAAAGCCTAATGGTTCATAATTCCTAATCTTACTAAGTTTTTTATACTTACTCTTAGAAATATTAGCATCATGATATTTGTCATAATCAACAATCTTCATCATTTTCTCATTAGTTAGAATGCATGTTGCAAGATACATTACTTTGCAGGCTTTTTCTATTGCTAATTCGGCAGAAAATGTTTCATCAAATTTATGGTTGTTTATCTTTTTAATGCCAGCTAATAATAATGGATAATCCTCACCTATCTGTCCTCTGCTCGCAATACAAGCACTTGCTTCAATGGTATCTAACAGAGTATCTATGTATGTACAATCATTATTTCTATATAATATTTCGGTTTTAACTGTATTCATATATGATTTATATACACATCATAATCAACAGCAACATCAAATAAACAAGCAACATCATACATTTGTTTAATGATTTTTAGTTCCTTATCAATGCCAAATGGAATCCCAGTTGTATGCGGTGCGAACGATGTTAGTTTATCTCCCATTACGCAATCTATAGAGGGGACAGTCACCATTACATAAGGCTCTTCTGTATTAATCAAAGCATTCTTAATTGGCATATCTATCAATTTTGTATAATGATTGTCTTCGAATAAACTATCTAATAAAATACAAAATTCTCTTTTAAACGTTGTTGAATTATATACAAATTTATAAGAACCTTCTTGCATAGTTGTGAGTAAAATAAAAACAGAAACACTTTAATGACAAATTATAGTAGTCAAAGATGTATCTGTTTTCTATTATGTATACAACTAAAACCGGCAATCGAGCCGGTAAATGTATAAACTATTTTTCTTTACTAAGTGTAACAACAGTCTCTATATCTTTTTTTCTGAAGCAGTGGTTTTTTAAACCAAAGAAATAATCAATATATAAATAGAATAAATATACAGAGAATAATATTAAACTCATCCATAGTAATCCTAATCCATAGTTACCCATTACATTTTTTATTTTTTCTCCACTTTCATCTATATAATGTGCAATACTAATAAGTTGATAAGACAAACAAATCCAAGTAATGGTGCATACTATGAGCTGCAAGATTTTTTTTGGAATTTTAAAATCCATTTTCCACATTACCAATGCTAAAATTGCCATACCAAATAATACTAATATAATAAGTGGCATATGTAAGATCTCCTCTTTAATTAATCCGCATTTTGGCAAGGGTTGCATAATGCAAGAACTACTCTTGCGAAACCAACATCAGGACAACCTTCCTCAATATCCCAGCCTGCTTCTATGAACGCTTCAAAATGACACCAATACTGATCAGATAAGCTACTTTCGTTATTTTTTATGTTAGGATATGCTTGTTTTAATTTTGACCAAGCATTTGAGCAAACTGGACGCAGTGTTCTTGTAGAAAGTTTTGGTTCCATGCTATATGTCCAATACCCACCTCTATAATGATATTTATAAGATTTAAAATAATCCCTCATAGTTTTGCCAGAAGCTCGCAACATATTTGTTCCCAACAATTCATCTTTCAAACTTAATTGAGTTCCGTAATTCGACTTAATTCTATTGATTACTTGTTCCTCGGTAATATGATTATCACTTGCGTATTTTTCTAATCTGTATTCCAAATCCTTAAAATAATTTTCGTTAGATTTATAGAATTCTTTGACATTTTCAACATCAAGACTATCGATATATTCCAATTCACTCTTTAAGCTCGCAAAATCATTTCCGCTACTTACTAGTTCCATAGATTCTTCAGCATGAACAACGTTACTTGTACAAACAGTCAATATTGCGACTAACATTATACTAAACACTCTCTTCATATTTTTTCTTCCTTCCTAAGATTATATTTATTTTTTAAGAAACAACTTATTGCCAAAATAACTGTCAATAGTGAAATCAATAGCAGAGCTTTCTCATCTACAATCAAACTTAGTCCGCTATTCTTAAAATTACTATACCAAAACGCGACCAAGCCACAAGAACTTACTATTGGTATTAACAATATATTGTTTATATTTTTAGTTAAGAGCCTCATTTTAGTTACTACATATTGATAAATAACGATAGCTAAATTAAGCAGAATGCATGAGATATACTCGAACTTTATAGTCTTATTTTTCTCTATGTTATTCAACATATCTCCTACTTCTTTATAGACCATAGATTGATCTTTGTTTCCAGATAATTCAGAACCAAATGCTTCATATAATTTCCCTTCTTTTACATATGCCAATAACGGGATTCTTGCTACTTCATATTTTTCAAAAACCTTCATTAACTCTTCATCCGTTACCTTTTTCTCTTTTCTAAAATAGTCAGAATTAAAATATTTGATATCAATATGTCTTTCCCTAGAAATCAACCTTAAAATCGGCTCAAACAGTTTGCAAGACGGACAGGTAGGACGTCCAAAGTAAATATATCCTCCATCAACTTCATAAACCTCTTGAATTTCAGTTATCTGTTTAAACCTAACACTTTTATTTTGAAAAATCTGTAACCCAATACTCAAAGTAGTTAAAAACAATATCGAAAGCACTAAAACAAATTTTATGTTTTTCTTAGCCATCTTCTTTCACCTCCACAATTGTTAATTTTGGCATTATTATGTCTCCGTTTTTATACCTCTGCGGATTTTTATAGTACATTAACACCACCTCTCTTTTTCAAAACATAATCATATAATTCTCAACAGCATTTCTTTTGCACTTATTCTCGATTTCTTTTTCACCAGATTTTCATGGTTAAAAACTAATCATTTCAAATTCTTCTATCTTAATTTTCTTTTCTTTAAATATCATATTAATCATACATATTGATTAGCATACGCTAACTACGTTTCAAAAAAAATTACATTTTGTGTTGAAAATATATAGACCCTATTCTTTAATTCGTTATTAAACATTTCTAGCCCTCTTAACTTCCCTACCAAACAAATTCATCTTGGTTATTAAATTAGAAGCGGTTTTTCTTTTTCACCTTGTTTTTAGTAAATAATTCTAGCATTAGGACAGTGCAAAAATCATTATTTTCATAAGCACCAACATAATTTGTATTAATACTTAAAGTCATATGTCTCTCTTGTTCCAACGCTTCTTCAAGTGCTTCCATAAAATTGTTTTTTTAGTTAGGTTTCTCAATATTTTTAAAAACAATTGTCTTCCTATTTTTTGTAATTATTGATAAAACATCATTATATGATTCTGTTCTTCCTTTACTTACAATCTGTAACAGTTTTAAAATCAATTAAGACTTTTGGAAAATATTTTACAAAATCTAAGTATAAATAAGTGGGATATAACTTTCTATTTATTTTTTTCATTAAGTGCTTTCAAGCTTTTTCATTCATATTTCCTCCTTGCAAACAATATTATTAAGTTAATGTATAACTTAATAATTGATTATTTAGCATTATTTTACTATCATATTTTATGAATTACCGTTGTTAAAACAACATATGGAGGATAAATAATGCAAACATCCCTTACAAATACTAAATTATTTAAAGGTATACCACAAAAAGATATTGAAACATTATTATTTTGCGTTGGGACAAAAAAACAAACTTATACAAAAGGCGAATATATTTTTCACGAAGGTTCTTTAATCGAGCAAATTGGAATTGTACTATCTGGAGCAGTTATTATCGAATTATGTGATGCATGGGGGAACAACAATGTGTTAACAAATTTAGGGCCTGGAGAAACTTTTTTAGAAGTTTATGCTTGTTGTTTAAAAGAGCCACTGATGATAAATGTTGTTGCTGCAGAAGATACAACAGTACTTTTATTGAACATAAACAAATTAATAACTAACTGCCCTAAATGTTGCAATTTTCATTATGACTTACAAAAAAATTTATTAATGTTAACTGCGGAAAGGAACCTCCAATTATCAAGACGTATTCTACACACTTCTTCAAAAAACATTCGTAAGCGCCTCATGTCATACTTTTCTTATTGTATTAAACAAAACGGTAGTTTCTCTTTTAATATTCCGTATAATCGACAACAATTAGCAGATTACTTATCAGTAGAAAGAAGCGCTCTTTCAAACGAGCTATCAAAAATGAAACGTGATGGAATTATTCAATTTGATAAAAATCACTTTATTGTGAAAGAAGATATTATTGTCTAAATTGAAGACAAATAGTAGATTTATTTACTATACGCCAAAACTATCGTATTCATTTTATCTTCAGTTATATTTATCATTAACCATAAAAAGAGACATCTTTCGACATCTCTATTCACCCAACTGTTCACAAATCTCTTTATACTTATCTTCAGTAAGAATATATTTCTTCTTATACAAAACACAAGATAAAATCATAAAGATACAAGGAATAATCGTCATCGCAATCAATAAACCATTTCTTTGTAAGGTAGTAGTACTACCAATAATAGCCTCAATCATCTTTGACTTTGTCACATCATCAATCAAGGCTTGTGTAGCCTGTTGTTCAAGAGAAGAAATCTGATTAGTTAAACTAGTCGCATTTACTACCATATAAGTTAAAGTAGTAATAACTACAACCAAAGCACTAGCTAACTTGGTGATAAAAGGTCTAACTGAAGAAATAATAGCCTCATCACGATTACCTGTCTTAAGCTCATTATATTCAACCGTATTAATAATAGATATCATCATAATTAGATACAGTCCATATTGGGCAAAGTTAGATAACATGAACCCTAATGTAATCATGAAAAATTTAAGCTGACTTGTCACCATAAACAAACCACATAATATTTGAATCAAATAACCTACTATACCAATATACAAGGCAATAGAAACCATCTTATTTCTACTTAATTTCTTAGACAACAAAGGATAGAAAATCATTAAGAAAGCAGTAGCTGCCATACCCACCGTTGTAAATAAAGAATACAATGATCCCTTATAGCCAAACTCAAAATAGATATAGTTATTGCCAATACCATTAAGGACAATATTAATGCCTATTTGTTGAAGAAGGAAAATAAAAGTAATCCACAATAACTGATCATTATTCACAAAAGTGCTAATTATCTTTTTAAAAGATAATGGTGGTACCTCTTTAGACTCTTCTCTTCTCTCTTTTACACCAAACAACGTAAACAACAAGAATAAAGGTCCAAGAATACATATAACAGTAGCTATAATGCCATAAGCATTTCTAGAAGAACCGCCTAGTGCCAAAGCACCAGCTGTAAGCATCGGTATTAATATCTGAGCCAAGGTATTACCAATGCCACCAAACAAAGTAGCACGAGAGGTATAAGTATCTCTCATCTCTCCATCACTTGATAAAGCAGGTATCATGCCCCAATAAGAAATATCATGCATTGTGAATGTTATTGAATATAAGAAGTAACAAATTCCAAATTCTACAATAAAGGCCCAACCCTCTAGCTTAGAATTAAAAATCACATACACAACAACAGAAGTAGACAAGATACCACCAAGTAACCAAGGCTTAAACTTACCATACTTAGTTCTTGTTCTTTCTATCAAATTACCCATAATTGGATCATTTAGGGCATCAAAGATTCTTGCGATAACCATAATTATTGTAATAGCACTTAATTGCGCATTAGTTAACGATCTTGTATACATCGTATAAGTTAAAAGATAACTATTAAATAGTGCATACATCATATCTCTTCCAACAGTCCCCAAAGGATACATTAGAAGATTCTTCTTTGTCTGTTTATCCATAATTAGTTCCTCTATTAATAAATAAATTATATATCCTTAGTTGTATAATTACTTTTATGAATTTAACTAACGGGAACATAAACAAAATCTTATTAAAATTCTCATTACCTTTAATAGTCTTGCAACTATTAAACCAACTATATACCCTAATAGACTCAATCATTGTCTCTAGATTTTCAGGTGGCAATGATTTTGCCATCCTATCTAATATCTCAACCCTAACAATGTTAGGATACTGTCTAGTACAAGGTGGTGCTATTGTCTCTAATGTTGTCTTTGCCAAGATGTTTGGCGAAGAAAATAAGCAAGGACTAAGCGATGCCAAAAGAACTTTTAATATTGTCTTCTTTGTATATTCCACTATCATTGCACTACTATATTGTCTTTTCGCTAAACAATTATTAGAACTAATTCATATCCCAAAATATTTATTAAACGATTCAATTATTGTCCTAATTGTCTATGCCCTTAACTTTATTCCAGTTGGCATTGTTACAGTTAATCAAGGCATCTTAAATGGCTATGGTGATTCTAAAACACCAATGATTCTTTGTATAATCTTCCAAGTATTAAATCTAATCCTTGACTATATCGTCGTAGCTATATTTGATAAAGGTGTCCTTGGTGCTGCCCTAGCTTCTCTAATTTCAGTCTTATTAAGTGCTATCTTTATGTACTATAAAGCTAATAAATTAATTAACTCTTATAAGCTAAAAGCTCATTTCTCTTTTGATTATCTAAAAAGTGGCATCGCCATGATGATTCCATCTACTATATCTCAAAGTGTATATTCCTTTGGTTCCTTTTTCTTACAAATATTAGTCAATGGCTATGGTGTAGAAATAATCAATGGTTATAATGTAGCCTTCACCTTAAACAATCTTCTATTATGTCCTCTTGTTGGCATTTGTAATGCCTATGAATCTTTCTGTGCTCAAAATATCGGTGCCAATAAGCATGATAGGGTTGATGCCGGTTTTAAGTCTATATTATTCTTTGGTACTTTGATTTGTATCCTTTCTTCTTTATTAACTATTATATTTAATAAACCACTCGTATCTTTATACATTAAAGATACGACCCTAGAAAGCTTTATATATGCAGATAAAGCTTTCCTAATTCTTATCTTGAATTATTTCGCAATCTTCTATAAGAATAGTTTTGATTCTTATTTTAAGGGCCACCAAAAGATGAAGAGTTTAGCGTTTATTTCTACTATCGTATTAGCAACACGTATTATTTTATCTTTTGTGTTTACACCAAGTTTTGGTCCTTTGTTTCTAACGTGGGCATGTATCATTTCTAATGTTTTAGGAATAATAATATATATAGTTGTGTTTAGAAAATTTATGATAATCTAATTTATCATAAAATTATTTATATTAATTCCTAAAGCTTTTAAAATGACTAAAAATGTTAAAATTATTAAAAAGGATATTTATAATGAAACGATTTGAAAAATTATATGGGGTTACTCTAACCACAACAAAACAAAAAGAAATAGTATTAATTCTAATGGCACTAGAAGCTATTTTTGCCTTCTCATATCTCGGCTATATCGAACTTGATGTTGTTTCTACAACCACACTACATATTCTAGTAATAGTAGGCGCAATGACTTTGGGTATAAGTGCAAGTGTACCTGTTGCCTTAGTCTTTGCCCTATCTTCAATGTGGATAGGAACCTATTCTACCGCACCACTAGATCAACTATTCTCACCTTTTGTGAGTGGAGTCCCCTTTGCCTCTATCATGTTTGGCCTATCAAGAATATTATTCGCAATCGTCTCAGCCAATTTATTTAATATATATTTTGACAAAACAAGAAAACATGTTTACTTAGGTATATTTATTGTCGGAATGCTTTGTACCTTCATCCAAGGAATCTTCATGGTAATTGCCTTCTATTTATTCTTACCTGCAATGCGAGAAACCCTAAGTGCCAACTTATCGTCTTATCCTGTATTTAGCGATTGGTTATCTTATGTCTTAGCAGGATTTACATGTTCTTTGGTTCATTATGTACTTATTAAAAGTAATCTTAAGAACCACTTAAAATATATTTGTGATAATGTAGAACCTAGACAAAAGTCAAAGTCATTAATCATCACTAAAACAGTTACATTATTAATGGGAATCTTATGTATCTTATATCTAAGAAAAATGATTTTTAGAAATCTATTCATTCATAATATTTCATTTGATAATTCACTAAAAATCGATATTAGTGCTCTGCTTTTCCAAGAACTAATCGCTCTTATATCATTATTTGGAATCCTAATCATTATCATCCAATGGATATATGAATTCTATACTATTCAAAGCATTAAGATGCGCGATAAGCTTTATGAACAAAGTGTTAAGATTTCAGTTGATCCGCTTACTGGTGTCTATTCTAGATTTGCCTATAACGAATATATCGCTAATCACAAAAACACACCTTCAAACAATTTTGTGGTATTCCTTATCGATATTAATGGTCTAAAGGTTGCCAATGATACATTAGGACATGAAGCAGGTGATGAATTAATTTGTGGTGCAGCCGCTTGTATTACCAGTACATTCAAAGACAAAGGCAACACCTATAGAATTGGCGGTGATGAATTCGTTGTCTTTGGTTATATGAATAAAGATGATGTTGAATCTACTATCAACGATTTAAAACATACAGTAGACAATTGGTCTGGCAACAAGGTAGATAATTTAAGCATTTCATTTGGCTATGCCCACTATGATGATTATCCTAATTTAACAATTGAAGAACTAACTAAGAAAGCTGATAAAGAAATATATCTGATGAAGAAACATTACTATGATGCAAAGTTTAATAGAATATAGTACTTATATGGAACAAAATAATTTTAATAAAGAAACAATAGAAGCTTTAAAAGAGGCAGAAAGAATCGCAAAAGACCCTAATGTTGAACATTATTCTGATGTGGAAGAAGCTTTAAGAAAATTAAAAGACATTTAGATATTGACCTATTAGATAACATTATTAGATGTTTATCCAATGGGGAACCACTTCCAAAAAAGCATAAAGATCATGCACTTACAGGTAATTGGATCGGACATAGAGAATGCCATATTCTTCCGAATTGGCTTCTAATATATAGAATCGATGGTGATGTCTTGGCCTTAACATTAGCTCGCACTGGTTCTCACAGCGATTTATTCGGTAAGTAAAAGGTGAACATGTGTTCACCTTTTACTTAATCTTTTATAGGTGGGATAAAGTTTTCTATCGCACTCCTTAATTTTGGATGCTTAATCACAAAATGAATTGCAGGTGCCTTAGCCTTAGAAACCATAGCCCACTTACCCTCATGAATATGTATCTGAAGATTTCTAAATGTTTGTCCTGAGCTACATTTTAATTTATAGTTAGAATGTTTTTTCATGAATTCCTTAGATAAACTTAGATGCTCCTCATATTCCTCTTTATTATAAGTAATATCCTCTTCCCAAAAGATCCTTGATAATTCCAATACCTGAGGTCTATTTTCACTAAACACCAAGGGCACCTCATCCTCTATTGTTTCATTCTTTAAAATTAGATTAACTCTTTCTCTTTGAACCTCTAAGTGCCTTTTAATCTCATCCTTATCCTTAATATTATTTCTATCTAGAATCTTATCTAACAATTCATCACTGATAGTATATAAAGGTAGTGTTGATAAGATACTTCTTCTTTTACCAACATTTGTCATATCTGTTAATAAAAAAGTATTGAGTTCATTCTTTCGATCACTTCGACAAATTTCCATCAAAGGATAAGCATTCTTAAGCATCTCTTCCGCTCGCTTTTGATAATACTCAAGTTCCTTCTTATTCTTAGTTAAATAATAACTTCCATCATTATGATAACCCGCAATGGCCTGACCGCTTAAAGCTGCAGCCCCAGATACCTTTAATAGATGTAAGAAAACATTACCTTGAACATTTTTAAAATAGTAAGGTGAAATTTGACCTGTCATATACATTGGTATCCAACTCTCTAGCCCCAACATCATCTCATCAAAATTTCTATCCACATTATGTATCTGATTTAGATGCAAGCCCTTCTTAAGCATCATCGCCAAGCCAAACATCCATTTCTTAGGAAATTCCTTATCCTTAGCCATCTCCTTAATCGGCATATCGCTGTACATTGTCACCGGTTCCATCGATTTAGAAAGAACAGTAGCCTTAATAAAATCTATTTCACTCTCCATCATATCTTCTAAACCAAAATAAGTCTTAGATGAAGGGATTTGAAAAGGAACAGTAGGTACCTTAATCTCGTCAAACTTAATAACTTTGATATATTCATTTAAATCAAACTCGTCTAATTTATATAAGAAAGCCGATATCGTATCTCCCACTTCTTTTCCTTGACTCTCTAACAGCCAAATCTTTATCTTATTGTAGCGAATTGATAAATCGCCTATTTCCTCAACATCACAACCAATCAATTCCGCTACAGCAGCTATTTGAAGAGCCGTTTCCATTTCCCTGGCAACAAAAGAAGCTACACTAGAGGCAAACTGATCAACATCACCTGGTTTTCTACTACCATTTCTTATTCTAAAAATAGCTGAAGTATCATAGTTAATATATTGTGACAACTGACTCAAATTAATATCCAAGGCACTTATTAATGTATTAAAATTTTGTCTTAATAATTCCTTATCAGTAGCCACAAAATCTTCGCATTCTATAAAAGCCTTAGACACATTACCAATTTCTATTCCCTTATCCTTTGCCAACTTTGAAATCGCTTTACATAAGTTTTCAAAAGTTTTAGTACCAAACTCTGGAACATGCCCACCATTTTTATATCTACTAAATGACGCAGGTGAAATACCCGAAATAGCACAAATATCTTTAGCACTACAAGAAAGAACTTCCATATATTCACTAAGTTGCTGATTAAATTTCATAATAGTCACCTTTCCTTATCTTAATTATAAGATACAAAAAATCTAATCTCATAATAGTCAATTGACTCTTATGAAAGAACAATAATCTGACCATGTCTCATATGAAATAATTACTATAGAAATCAAAGGAGGATGTTTATGGCTTTAATCAAATGTCCAGAATGTGGTAAACAAATGAGCGATATGGCAAGTAGTTGCCCTCATTGTGGTTACACCAAAAATATTAATCAAAATAGTAGTAAGAAATCTAAACCTAAAAATTCTAAGAGTAAATTTAGTATTAAGTACTTAGTCATAATTGTTGTCTTGTTAGTTGGTGGGTATATGCTGTATAGTAAACCAAGTCAAAGTGGTGAAATACAACCAAACGCCAATGGCAATTATGAGTTTAATCAAAATGGTAAATATTTTGAGTTTCCAAGCAACTATAAAGCTTATATAGATACTGACGGAACCATTTATGTAGGTCAATATATCGACGATAGTGGTGCTCTAATACCATACATTTCAATTGAAAAATATACTGGCTATACAAATCCTGTAGATATCTTAAATGAGCTTTATGAACTATTAGTCAAAGAATACCCTGATACTAGCATTGTCATCGACCTAGTAAATGGACAAATAAATGATAAAGATGTCTATGGTGTTTGTTTCGGTTATACATCAAATGGTCATTATGTAATCGACAATAGATATGCCTTCCTGATTGGCAACAGTATGTATTTAATAACCACTAAAGAAGAAAATCAAAATACCGATGAAATCAACAATGTATGTACATTAATAATCGAAAGTTTAAAGGAGACTAACTAATATGGCACTAATCAAATGTAAAGAATGTAATCATGAAATATCAAGTACAGCTGAATTTTGTCCCCATTGTGGTTATAAGAATGATGTTAGAACCTGTCCTGAATGTGGTGCACTAGTCAAAGAAGATGATGAAATTTGTAAGGAATGTGGCTACCCTCTAAAACAAGAAACCAATTCAAATATCATTACCGATAATCTAGATAAGATTACAGGGGCTCAAAGTAAAAGCTATGTTACCTTTAAAGACTTATTTAAAAATACTTTTAAAAAGCACACCGAGGAAGATCTTGATGCCTTATTTATATGTGGTGGCGATACAACAACACCAAAAATTAAAGACCTAGATCCTAGAAATGTCAGCGCTTGGGTTTATCTTAAAATATTCCTTTTCTTTTTAGTCGCCTACATTCCAGTTCGAATTGGCTTTTTAAGCTTTGGCAACGATAACTTCTTACCTGCAATGGTAATACTGGCAGCCTTCGCTATACCATTTGCGGTACTCATGTTCTTCTTTGAGATCAATGTCTTTAGAAACATTCCATTCTATAAGATAATGAAATACTTTGTATGGGGTGGTGCATTAAGCTTAATAGTAGCCATCCTATTCTTCACATTAAACTTTAATTACGACATCGCTACCTTTGACGGTGCCCTAATGGTAGGCTTAGTTGAAGAAGTAGCCAAGGCAACAATAGTCGCATTCTTCTTATTCAAAAGTAAAAGAAGCAACTATATCCTAGACGGACTACTTATTGGATCAGCCGTTGGCGCAGGCTTTGCGGCCTTTGAAACAGCTGGCTACATCCTAAGATGGTTCTTACAATCAGGTGTCGATTCAATGTTACAAGTAATAATATTAAGAGGCTTCCTTGCCCCAGGTGGACATGTTGTTTGGGCAGCCATTGAAGGTGCAGCCCTAATGTATGTCAAAGGCTTTGACAAACTTGATAAAAAACACCTAAACGATAAAAGATTCCTTCTTACTTGTTTAATCCCAATAATACTTCATGGTATCTGGGACATGCCAATACCTTCACCATTTGCCATTGTTCAAATTATACTTACAATCATCGCATGGCTTGTGGTTATCTACTTCATCAATCTAGGCTTAAAACAAGTTGATGATGCCAAAGTTTTAGAACTAAAGAAAGAAGACACTATACAAGAATAGAGATATCAAAGAATTAAAATAAGACTACGCAATCGTAGTCTTATTTTAATTTTCCACTTACTTGATACATCCTATCATCATCAACATATACATAGACATCAAGATACTTAGACATTATCTTAGCTAATTCACTAGCTTTTATTAAACCATTTGATATAGAACTAGCAGGGCCTTCATGATGATGATTAATACGTTCCCTACTCATTCCATGGGCAATAGTTAAAGTACCATCCTTATTTAATAAAGTAGCTAAGTGCTTAATCAAAGCCTCAGGATCAATGAAATGAGGAAAGGCATTATAAACAATTATTCGATCAAACTTACGATTATCTAATTCTTCCACATCACCCCAGATAAATTCAATATTTTTAAACTTATCACTCGCAATTTCAATCATCTTCTTTGATAAATCAATACCCGTAGGATGCGCTCCTCTATCTAAATAATAAGGAATCATCACGCCTGTACCACAGGCCACATCCAAGACTGTATTGCCTTTTTCAACCTTGGCATTATCCAAAATAGTCTTAATGATTAAGTCATCCTTAATCATTTCTTCATCCCAAGAAGAAGCTGCCCTATCAAAAAAAGCTTCAATACTATTCTTATCCATTAAATAAGCTTAGCCTTCTTTAATGCGAAATAAATAACTGGAATAAAAACGATTTGAATAATAATACCAGGCATACCAGTCACAAATAAGCCAGTAACCCAAAGAGTCACAGAATAAGAACCCTTCGCAAAAATTAGAGCCTTAGAAATGCCACTAACAACTCTACCTAGTAACATTGCACCAATTAAAGAAGTATATACCTTAGCAGTTTCATTCTTAACTGGAAGAAAATTCATTAATAAACCTGAAATTAAACCATAAGCTGCAAGTTCAATAACCATTTGAGGTAAGTAGCCCATAGGTGGCATACTAGTAATTAAATGAGACATAACAGGACCTGCAATACCACATAATAGACCATAAGGCCAACCAGTAACCAAACCACAAAGTAATACTGGAATATGCATTGGTAGATAAATAGAACCAGCATTAGGAATCGCATGGAATGCCATAGGTAGCACTACACACATCGCAATCATAATTGCACAAATTATTGCCTTTTTAGTATTTGTCATAAAATTTCCCCCTTATAAAAAAATAAACAACAATAATATTAAAACACTCATCAAAAGAATGTAATAATCGCAAGCCTTCAAAGAAACATCAAACTTAATTCTTCGATCTTTCTTAAGCTCAATGCCCCTACTAATTAAGGCTAGAGCTAAGTCATCGGCTCTTTTAAATGCTGAGATAAAAACTGGAACCACAAACGGCACAATTGAAGTTGCCCTGGTAATAAGATTTTTACTATCAAGCTTAGCACCCCTAGCTATCTGCGCCTTTCTAATCATTTCTGCTTCCTCAAATAAAGTAGGAATAAAAGTCAAAGAAATAGAAAGAATCATCGAAATCTCATAAACATTTAAACCAACAAATTGTAAAGGATAAAGAAACATTGAAATACCCCTTGTTAGATCTAAAGGACTAGTTGTACTTAGTAAGATAGTTGTAATCATAATCAGCAACAACATCTTGCCAACCACATTAATCCCTTGTACTAAACCCAAATATGAGGGATTAAAGATAAGGAAACTAAAGTAAGCATTTTCTGGTGAAAAGAAACAGAAGTTCATTAGAAAGACCACTACACAAAACTTTAATGTCTTAGTCAAAGAACCTGTAATACTCTCTATATCAATCTTAGATGCCTTTATACAAATACCTACAATGATTAGCCATACTATATAAGACTCTAGACCATGCGTATTAATAACCGCAATCATCATGATGATTAAAGTAATAATCTTGGTAAACGCAGCACACTTATGAAAGATAGAATCACCCTTGAAATAAGAACCAATAGGTAAACTATTCATGGTGATACCTCTTTTCTATTTCATCAATTAAATCAGCATACTTGATACAACTAAGATTTAACTTCTCACTTATCCTTCTAACATAAGAAACATCAATGCCATCACTTAGTAAACGATTATAATCTTTAAACACCACCTCAGGCTTACCATCCTTATAGATAGAACCATCTTTTAGAATAATCACCCTTTTAGCATACTCACAGATTACATCACTACTATGTGAAATCATAATGATAGTAGTTCCTTCTTTATTAAGCTTTTGTAGAATCTTAATCAAAGAATCCTTGCCATCCTTATCTAAACCTGCGAATGCTTCATCTAGTATTAAAACCTTAGGCTTTCCTACTAGAACCCCTGCAATCGCAATCTTTCTTTTCTCACCAACAGAAAACTCTAATGGTGATTTGTCTTTGATATCAGAGTAATTGAAGCCTAAATATTCCAAGACTTCCCTAATTTGACCTTCATTCTTAATACCCTTATTCTTTAAGATAAAGCCAACATCCTTTTCAACCGTAGACTCAAACAGTTGCTTCTCCACAAACTGAAAAATAACCCCAATATCATCCCTTTTTAACCCAACATAGTTAAGCTGCCCACTTGTTGGTTTAACAAGTGAAGCCAAAATATCCAATAAAGTGGACTTACCACTACCCGTCTTACCAATGATGCCAACAAACTCACCATCTTCAATCTTCAAATTAATATTCTCTAAAGCCTTAATGGTCTTAAGATAAGTAAAAGACACATTCCTTAATTCAATCGACATAAGGCCTCCACCAATTCATCTTCATTAATTGGACACTTTTTTAATTCAATCCCTTTATTTTTTAAATCATGATAGATTCTCACGCACATTGGAATTTCAATATTATTAGTAGTAAGTAATTCAACATCGCTCAAAACATCCCTAGCACTACCATCTCTTATGATATTTCCATCACTTATAAGCACGACTCTATCAGCCCTAATAGCCTCATTAATATCATGAGTAATCATAATAATAGTCTTACCCTTTTTATGTAGTCTATCAATAATATTCAAGACATCACTCTTACCCTTAGGATCCAACATAGTTGTAACTTCATCAAAAATAATCGTATCCAAATCAGCTGTTAAAATACCTGCTATCGCAATTCTTTGTTTCTGACCACCAGACAAGAAATGAGTTGATCTATCCTCAAACCCTTCCATGTCTACATCAACTAAAGCTGATTTAATACGCATATCAACATCACTTTTATCTAGATTCTCAGGATAAAAAGCTAAATCTTCCCTCACCAAAGAAGAAACAAATTGATTATCAGGATTTTGGAAGACCATTCCTACATATCTATTTAAATCAGATAAATTATTATCAACACTAATACTTCCTTCACTTGGCTTTAAAATACCATTTAAACATCTAGCCAAAGTAGACTTACCACTACCGTTCTTCCCTAAGATACAAAGATATTCACGCCTTTCAATACTTAAAGAAAGCTTGTTTAACACAAGCTTATCATCATAGGCATAACTTAAATCTTTTATCTCTATAAAAGCCATAAAAAGATTATACCCATCCTATTATTGTTTTATAAGCCCCAAGGGGGTTTAGAATATCGTATCGGTAAAATATCTTATAAACCTATCACTATCATATATTTCAGGATGCCACTGTACTGCATAGATATTATCACCCTCAATAGCTTCAATATATCCCTCATCTGACTTAGCAACCGCTCTTAACCCTTTGCCCAAATCTTTAATAATTTGATGATGAAAACTATTTACCTGAAGTTTATCTTCTTTGTATAAATCATATATAAAACTATCTTTTTCCACACTAACAAAATGCTTAGTATCACTATGACCACCAATGTCTTGATACAAAGTACCACCAAAGGCCACATTAATTACTTGTAGACCCCTACATATTCCAAGAATTGGCTTTTTAGCAGAGTGAAAAGCTTTAATATAGAAAATATCTAAATCATCAATGAAATCAAAACATTCCTTAGCCCCATTAAAATCCTCACCATAATTCTTAGGATCAACATCACAACCTCCTGGTACAAACAAGCCATCACAGGTTTCCAAAATAAAATCCTTTTCCATTTCACATGTAACGGGAATTAATATTACATTATTATCATTAAACATTCTCACATTGGCATTATTCACATAATAGTAACCACCGCCAAAGTCTTGTTTAATAAATCTTGTAGTAACCGCTATTTTTAACATCTTACAAACTCCTCAAACTTTGTATCTTTCATATATGTTACAACTTTCTTCAACATAAATAATGTAAAAAATGGTAAAGTAAGCACTTTATTAGACACTCCAATATTATTATTAGAAAACTTAATACCATACTTTATCTCTTCTATTTTTTTATCATCAATCACTGTATTAAGTGATCTTGCACTTCTCTTATTAGCCTTTATCTCGATAGGCACAATATTATCTTTAATTCTAATTAAAAAATCTAATTCAGTTCTAGAATCTTCGCTTCTAAAAAAGAACAAATCATAACCTTGTTTCATTAAAGCCTCAGCCGCAAAATTCTCATACAAAGCACCCTTATATACGCCTAAATTCTTAGAAACTAATAAATCTTTTCTACTCTCTTCGTCCATAGAAGCTATCAACAATGAAGTATCCGCAAAATAAACACGATAATTATTAGGATTCTCATTACCCTTTAAAGGCAAGCTTAAAGAATTTAAACAATAGCCAATATTCACAACACCTGCATCCGCCAACCACTGTGCGCAACCTTCGTATTGATTAGCCCTAGCACCATGGCCTAACTTTGTAATCTGGAACTTTGGATTATCCTTACCAAGCTGGGATGCTACATGTAGGTACATATTCTCCACCCTACTTGCATCCAAACCTTCCACATACTTTCTAATATCATCTAAATTATCTTGATACAATTGTTTCTGTCTATCGGGAATACCTGAATAATTACCTTGTGATATATAGGTAGAAACAATCTTTGGCATACCACCTGTAAGAATATATTCCATGAATAAAGAATTCATCTTTTCTAATACCAAGTCTGAATATGGTTTTAATTCCAAGATATTATTCATTAACGTATTAATGATGTTATCCTCATACCCCTTTGCCCATAAAAACTCTTCAAAATCTAATGAATACATTGTATAGTCTTCTTTAAAACCAATACTAGCATCGTTAACTATCGGGCTCGAACCTGAGCATATCACATCAAATCTTTTATCCAACGCAAAGAACTTTAAAGATGTTGTCGCATCCATATATTCTTGAACCTCATCAAAGAATATTATTGTATTATTAGGAATAAACTTTAAATTAGGATTAAGAATGGATAATTCCAAAATAATTGAATCAACATCAAAACCACCCTTAAATATTTGTATATATTCTGGATTAGAAACGAAATTAATCTCAATCACACTCTCATAATTCTTCTTTGCAAACTCCATTATTGAAGTAGTCTTACCTATTTGTCTTGCCCCTTTAATAATTAAAGGATTGTGTTCTTTGTTTTTCCACTCTTGCAAAAATACATCTATTTTTCTCTTTAACATAAGGCCTCCAACATTTTTTACATATATTTAGACCTCAATAACAACATTTTTTACAATATAGACAAAAATAGCTTTGTAAATTCATTTTTCATAAAGATGGTTACAACTAAAAAGTCGAATACCCCATATCGAAGTATTCGACAACAATTTCTTATCACTTGATATGAACCACTTTATCTACAGGATCTGCATATTGTGCATCTGTAATCGGGGTATATCTTGTTCCATCATAATGGTCCATAAATCCATTATCAATCTTAATGATTTCACCTGTTTGCGTATCTTTAATTCTTTCATACCCCATTGTCGCATCACTTTGTTTCTGAGACATAATATCAAAAGAAGCATTTCTATTTTCCCAGCTAGACATAATCATATCAGATGTTTCACTAGCTATTCTGCTTAGATTCTGTGAAGTTATCACCTGTTGATCACTTTGATTCATGGCCGAACTTACAAACACATCTGAATACTCTAAACTTCCCAAAGACTTATTTAGAGCATTCGCTAAGTTTTGGAAATCATCCTTAGCAGCTGTTATAAAACACAAGTTATAAATCATATAATAACCGGTTCCAAGTTCCAACGCAAAAGGAACAACATCCGCCGTAAACATCCCCTCTCCCTCTACTCCATTTTGAGTAAAAGTAGCCCTTAGGACCTCAGAAGAAACAGAAACAGAACTTAAATTTGAATTACTCGCAAAACTCTCTAATACATTAAAATTTTCAATATGCGGTAAAGAAACAGAATTATATACTTCGTTAGCTTCTAGAGCTGTCACATATTGAGTGAATACTTCGAAAACACCCTGGGTAGACACATTACTCAACACTGGACATAAACCATATATCGCATTATTCATCCCAAATATTTGTCGTACATCATCACTAGGAAAAAACGGTTCTGCCTTAGGCATCATCACAATCTGATTAATTGGATTACTTGGATCATAAACCCTTAAAACATGAAGCATTCCTGCATAAGTCGGCGCCTCTTCAACCACCCACCCTTGAGGAATATTCATGTTAAAATCCACACAACTGTAAGGCACAAGATCTAACGAAGAAGGTAATTCTATAACTTCCCAGTTATCTTCCACAGCCTTTTCATTCTTTGAAGATGTTCCCTGTGTTTTTTCAAAATACATCTCTGTTGTTTCCTCATAAACAATCAAAACACCATCTTTGAACACATATGTATCCCTACCAGCTTCGGTATGAATTTCTTTTGCATCCCAAGTCAACTTTGTACTTGTTCCATCATACAACATTGTTCCTGTGCCATCTTTAAATAACTCCAAAGTTATTCCAGCACCTGCTTCTTCAATTTCTTGTTTGGTATAGGTATTTCCATCATATTTCATACTTGTTAAAGTCCAGGTACCTGTTAGAGCATCATCTTCTTCACTTTTCTTGCCACATCCTGTCAGTGCAGTAACCAATAACATACACACTAACATCCATATGTTAAATCTTTTCTTCAATTCCATAGTCCCTCCTCTTTAAGATATTCTTTCAACACCTTTCTTACCTTTGCATAGCCTTCTGTTATATAAACCGTAGAATTTCTCATGAAATTGCCATTTTCAAAAGTAAGCGTCCATTCAGTACCATTCGCTAGTTTGAACACCAATATCTCTTCTGCATCAGTAGTACGCACATCACTCTTTTCCTCTATCTTTATAGCTTCCAAAGCCTTAAAACACTCCTGTAACACTGGCTGATCCTTCACGATCCACTCTTTATGTACTTCTGTATTAGAAATATATGTCAGTTCTGCAGGTGGCGCCATATATAAGACAATTTCGGAAAAGGATAATTCAGGAAACTCTACATCTTCTAACATAAGTTCCTCTTTTCCCTTTCCATAAGTATCTACCGTATAGATAGCGGAAGTAGCAGTATGCCAGGCATCTTCATAAAGCTTAATCATCAAAGTTCCGTCTTCAATCTCTTTCCATTCCACCTCAGGAGGCAAATAGCCATTTCTCTGTTCATAGTAACATCTAGATAACGCTATCAGTTCACTTACCTGATAAGGTTTCAAAGCATCTGTTTTCCCTTCGTTATCCATCGACTTTGTACAACCAGTACAAAGCACACCAACCATCATCAACGTAACAACACCTACGTATTTAAGAATCTTTTTCATAGGCCCTTCCTCCCTTAAACTGGTAATAAAACTGTACCAATCCAATCCTTGACTTTGTATTCGTCTTTTCATTGATACTTGTAATATGGCGATATAAAGCAGCTCTTGATATCAACAACTGTTCGGCAATTTCCTGTACATTATCATCAGATACTAGTAATACATGAAGTACTTCCGTTTCTCTTTGAGTT
This sequence comes from uncultured Solobacterium sp., assembly GCA_900546285.1. GTDB lineage: Bacteria > Bacillota_I > Bacilli_A > Erysipelotrichales > Erysipelotrichaceae > Colivicinus. The sequence continues at coordinate 22,423 of URCJ01000013.1, forward strand.
AATTCAAAAGCTCTTGCGAATTGTTGTAGGCGTTCTTCTTCACTGATAGATACTTCTTCTACAATGTCTTCTTCCTTTGAAATTTTCAAAAATGCTGCATAAAAGTGAAACGCAACAGATATAAGTACAAACAACAACAGTACTATTCCATTTCTAAAAACAGAGTTATTAGACTGTAACAATTTTAAAGAAAGTGAAGACATGATAAAGGCACAGACATTATTCACAGCTCTTCCAAGTCCCGCCCATAATTGAGGCAAATTCATCTGATATGAAAGTTTCATAAAACTACTGGTAAAGTACACCACAAAGAAGCCAGCCGAAAGATAAAAGACAACTAAACCTGTATAAAAAGATCCACCATTTTCCATCACCACAATACATAAAGTAGATAAAATTGTGACTCCATACATAATCAGGTTCATATATTTTTGATGACAGGCATCATAGAATACACCGGCAAATAAAGCACTTAGCACCAACAACAGTCTTGGCCAGTTTCCCACGTCTCCATTTCCTGATACATGTACAAGTGTAACCTCAGCATCCAATGTGGAAAAAATACATGTCATCAACATCACCACAACTATTAATGCCAATCCTGCAAGATTTGGATTTTCTATCCTTTTTAAAGATTCCACATCTTCACTATCCATCTGTTCTTGTTCAGCCTTCAACAACAATAGCGCAACAACAGCAGAAGAAACCGCAAGAATAATTGATTCAGCTATAGAATTTCGCATAAGATGGGTATTTAGATATTGAAACAAGATACCAAGTGCATACGAAATACTCACTGTTTTCGCAAGACAATCACGTTGTACCACAAGTGATAAACGATAATGCACAGCACTTCCTGCGATTCCTAAAAGCACATAAGCAAGGCATCCTGCAACCAAGATCAATGCATAAAAAGCGTGTTGCCAAATAACAAATATACATATAATTTCTGCTAGTGCGCCTGTAAATACTACAATGGCATGCATATTTTCAGGAATCTTTAAAGATAGCCATGGATACAACACAAATCCTATAACACTGGCACCTAAGATATATCCTTGTGCCGCTATGACACATTCAGGGGATGTCACAAAAGACATCATGTTGTCAAAAAGATATTCTGTTCCCAGAAAGATAAAATTAAACAGTGCCAGTGCCACCATCAACGTGATCACTTTAGTATTCTTTATATTTTCATGCATATATGTACCTCATGATTAATTAGTCATACCTTTGTATACCTTAATTATAAATAAAAGTCTCTGGTACAACAGTTGACATTTGTCTCAATTGATTCTTTTTGAATAATTCCTATATTATGATTATTGAAACAATCGTCAACTGTTAGCCTTGTATTCTCTATGATAGACTGAAACAAATGATAAGGAGGAAACAATGTATGCAAATAAGATGTCCTAACTGTAATGCTCCTATACAGGTAGAAGAAGGTGCTGTGCATATCCACTGCCTTGGATGTGGTAAAGAGTATCAGCTAAAACAATCTAAAGTAAGAATGATTGACTATGCAAATAGAGGCCCAATATTTCAAGCTTATGTACCTCAAGGCTGGTCTTATAGTATCTTTGACGACAACGATTCTATCTCGAGTCTTGCTGGTGTATGCAAAGGATTACAACTTGTTTCTCAAAGTGGCGCTCAGATGGTATTTTATCCATTTGCCTTCTATAAAGATGTTGACCCAAAACCAACCTTTAATTTTGGATTCAATGCTTGTTCAGCTAACAGAGAATATCAGTTTGATCCAATCACTTTTACCAATTACAGTAAGTTCATGGATCTTCCTTTATATGCCATTAGAAGAATCACTTCTATTTGCACCCAACTGTTTAGAAGTCCACCTGTAAATATTAAGCTTCAGCCAATGGACTTTGTAGACGGCGAAAAAATGACCATGTATTTTAAGCAGGCATCTGAAGAGAGAATGAAAAAGCCATGTATAGCTTTCCCTGGTAAATTCAGTTTTTCCTTCCATTCAAATGGACAACAGTATAACGGTTTCTTCAGTAGTGTACTTTCTCATACACAAAATACTTCTCAAAATGCTAATTGGCAAGATGTTTTAAGAAAAGGTGTCTCATTTATGGGAGCCATGTATGGTATTGGAGGTATGGGAAGTTTTGACTGGGGCAGATACTACGACCTTATGTTGGTATATCCAAATAATATAGGCAGTGACTATGAAACTATCTTTGATAACTTTTTAAAGAATTTTGACTATGGTCCTGTATACTTTGCGCTACAAAACGAAGAGATACAAAGAGTACAGCATATTCAATTACAAGGCGCCATGTCTCGTCAACAAAACGCCATTCGTGCCTCACAGAATATTTCTGCCACACTTTCACAAACTAGCGACATCGTTAATTCTGCAGTACAGTCACATTCTAGGCAGATGAACCATATCATTGACCATTCTACAGATGGTATCCGTGGCGTGGAGTACTATCATGATACTAGTGGGCAAACATATCAGGCAGATGTCAAATATGATCACATTTATAAAAAAGGCAGTACTTTTGTAGGAAGCGGTGACGGTAGTCTAGAGCTTGGTCCTGAATGGGAAGAGTTGAAAAAGTAAGCATATAATACACAAAAACGACCATACAAGAATATTCTTGAATGGTCGTTTTTTTATATCAACTCTTCTTAGTCCATCTATTATATTCATCATCAGTAGCTAGTACTGTATGAGTATCGCTTATTTGATGATAAGTACCAAGAGTATAATCAACACCCTCCTTTTCCTTATCATAAGTAAGGGCAACCCTAGTCTTCTCCAAAATTGGATTAGGATGAGGAATAGCACTCAACAACGATTTAGTATAAGGATGAATTGGATTAAAGAATATTTCATCAGTAGTACCCGTTTCCACAATATGGCCTAGATGCATAACACCAATACGATCTGAAATATACTTAACCATACTCAAATCATGGGCAATAAACAAATAAGTAGTACCTAGCTCATCCTGCAAATCCTTCATCATATTAACAACCTGTGCTTGAATAGAAACATCAAGTGCTGAGATACATTCATCAGCTATTACAAGCTTAGGATTCATAACCAAGGCTCTAGCGATACCAAGTCTTTGTCTTTGACCGCCAGAGAACTGATGAGGGAAACGAGTTGCCTGTTCCCTAGAAAGACCTACCTTATCCAAAATACGATAAACCTTTTCTTCTAAATCCTTCTTATCCTTATAATCCTTATGAATCTCAAGACCTTCCGCAATAATCTGTGAAGCCTTCTTACGAGGATTTAAACAAGCCATTGGATCTTGGAAAATCATCTGCATATTCGTTCTTAAATACTTCTCAGTTTCCTTATCCATCTTGCCTGAAATATCCTTGCCATCAAAGATAATCTTCCCATCAGTTGGATCATACAAACGAATAATTGATCTACCTGTTGTTGACTTACCACTACCAGATTCACCAACAAGACCATAAGTCTCGCCCTCATAAATCTTAAAACTGATACCGTCTACTGCCTTAGTTGTAAAGGTCTTAGAAATGGGGAAATATTGTTTAAGACCATCTACCTCAAGTAATACTTTCTTATTATCTAGCATAATCGGCAGCCTCCTTCTTCATCTTCTCAATTCTAATTTTTAAATCAGCTGGCATCTCAACCTTAGGAGCACGAGGATCACATAACCATGAACAAACACGGTGTTGTCCACCCACATCAAACATAGGTGGTTCCTCTTCATAATCAATCTTTAAGGCATAAGGATTTCTAGGGGCAAACGCATCACCCTTAATCTTAGTCATTAGGTTAGGTGGGGTACCTGGTATTGCGAAAAGACGATCAGAATTGGTATCAATATCAGGCATACTAGCCAATAAACCCCAAGTATAAGGGTGACGCGGGTCATAGAATATTTCATTGATAGAACCCTTTTCTACGATTCTACCAGCATACATAACAGCTACATAATCAGCTACCTTAGCTACAACACCTAAGTCATGGGTAATATAAATAACTGAAATGTTCTTTTCATTTTGAAGTCTCTTAATTAATTCAAGAATTTTAGCCTGAATAGTAACATCAAGCGCAGTTGTAGGCTCATCACATATTAGAATATCAGGATCACAAGCTAGGGCAATCGCAATAACAACTCTTTGTCTCATACCACCTGATAATTCATGAGGATACTGCTTAAATCTTTTCTCAGGATTCTCAATACCTACCTCAGACAATAGTTCAATAGTCCTCTTTTTGGCTTCTTCTCTACTAATGTGTTGATGCTCCAACATTGGTTCCATAATTTGTTTACCAATAGTCATTGTTGGATCTAAAGAAGTCATTGGATCTTGGAAAACCATGGCAATCTTTTTACCACAGAACTTATATCTAATCTCCTTTTGAGACATCTGAACTAAATCAACTGATTGTTCATTGCCGTTATCATCAGTATAGTTATAAATAATAGAACCAGAATCAATCATGCCATTAGAATCTAAAATACCCATGATAGTCTTAATAGTAACTGACTTACCACTACCAGATTCACCTACAATAGCAACTGTTTCACCTTTGAATAAGTCAAAACGAATACCTCTTATCGCATTAACAATTCCATAGTTAGTCTTAAAAGAAATATTTAAATCTCTAATAGATAAGACACGATCTTTTTTATCACGCTTAAATTTTTCTGACATATTAGACCCCCTACTTATTATTCATCTTAGGATCAAAAGCATCCCTTAGACCATCTGCGAACAAGTTAAAACACAACATCAATAAAGCTAACACGATAACTGGAATCAACAAGATATGAGGATAAGTAGTCATTGACTTATATCCATCTGAAACCAAAGAACCAAGAGATGCCAAAGGGGCAGGTACACCTAGTCCTAAGAAAGACAAATATGCTTCCAAGAAGATCGCATTAGGAATTGAAAACATACTAGTAACAATAACCTGACCAAAGATATTTGGTAAGATATCGTTCACAATCAAAGAAAACTTAGAAGCACCCAAGGTTCTAGAAGCCAAAACATATTCCTGTTCCTTGACCTTTAAAACCTGAGCTCTAGCAAGTCTTTCCATACCAATCCAACCTGTAATCATAAGTGAAAAGATAATGGAAATAACACCCTGTGGTAGTACTAAACCTAATAGTGTAACTACAACAAGTGTTGGTACACCATTTAAGATTTCCGCAAAACGTTGCATAAACATATCAACCTTACCACCAAGGAAACCTGATACAGTACCATATACCATACCAATCAAGATATCAATCACAACGGCCGCAAAGGCAATTAATAATGAAACTCTAGTACCTTCCCAAACACGAGTGAAGATATCTCTACCTTGAGTATCACTACCAAACCAATAATAAACATTTGTTAAATCACCAGTATATTGACTAACACCCTTGTATTTACCGTTAAAGATACCAATCTTCTCTAACACTGGAATTCTAGGTGTTAAACATTCTTGACCATGGATAATTGACTTATAAGTATGTTCATTCATACCAGGACCAACTAGGGCAAAAATGATAATGATGATGACAATAATAGCACCAACAAGAGCACCCTTGTTCTTCTTAAAGTTACACCAAACATCCTTGGCATATGATGTAGCCTTATAGTTGGTATCAACTAGCTTCTCGTCTTTCTCATGGGCAAAAGTGAAATCATCAGCGCTAAATTCACGATTATAAATAGTCATTATTTGCCCTCCTTACTAACACGGATTCTAGGATCAATAACTCCATATAAGATATCCACTATAAGCATCATCACAATATACATTGCCGAATAGACAAAGGCACAAGCGATTGTAACATTATAGTCATTTTGTTGAATACCAGAAATCATAAGAGAACCGATACCTGGAATACCGAAGATTTTTTCAATAACACTTGAACCTGTCATCAGATTGACAAGAATTGGTCCCATAACCGTAATTACAGGAATCAAAGTATTTCTAAGCGCATGTTTAATTATCATCTTATAGTTCTTAACACCCTTTGATTGAATAAGTAGGATATAGTCACTACCCAAGACATCAATCATTTCAGATCTTGTAAATCTTGCAATGTTGGCAATTGGTGAAACTGACAAAGCTACTGCAGGTAATACAAGAGACGCAAAAGGTGTCTTTAGATTATATAGAATTGGAAACCACTTTAACTTATAAGCGATAAAGTAACATAACAACAAGGCACATACATAAGATGGAACTGACACACCAATTACTGAAATGGCAGAACATAAGTTATCAATCCATGTATTATGATTAAGTGCTGATAAGATACCAAGTATTAGACCAATAATAGTACCAATAATCATAGCCAACAAACCAACTAGAATTGAGATACCAAGACGATCTTTAATCATGGAACTAATTGGGAAGTTCTTGTTGATGGCATAAGACACACCTAAATCACCGATTAACATGTTCTTAACATATAGGAAGAACCTGACAATAATCGGTTGATCTAAGCCATACTTAGCATATAGTAATGCCTTTTGAGCTTCTGTTAGTTTTTCATCATTAAATGGTGAACCAGGCATTTTGTCCATTAAGACAAACAGCACTAGTAATATTACTAACAATGTAGCCAAAGACATCATTATTCTTTTAAATACATATTTTTTCATACATTACCCCTTTAAAATAATTAGAGCGATTATAAACCGCTCTAATTATCATTAGTATTATTTACTTAACAACAATATGACGATAGTTATCAACTGCAGCAGAGTGGAATTCAATACCAGAAATGCTTGGAGAAATTAACATCGCACCACCAGCTTGGAATACAGGAACTACACCAGCATCATCTTGAACTAATACCTTTTCAGCAGCTAGGAATTCATTCCATCTTTCAAGAGCACTTACAGTACCTGATTCAGCCTTTTCAATATGTTCATCATAAGCAGCACTTGAGTAACCGCCTTGGTTATTAGAAGTATTTGAACTTACAAATAGATCCATATAAGTTTGAGGATCACCATAGTCAGGACCCCAACGAGTCAATGCTACATCGAATGTATAAGCTCTTTGTAGAGTTAATCTTTCTTTCTTTGGCTTACCATTTAAGTTAACAGTGAAACCAACTTGTTCTAAGTAATATTGAATTTGTTCAGCAGCCTTAATTACCGAATCACCCTCGTCTGTACCATATAGTAATTCAATAGTTACATCATGACCTAATTCAGCCTTACCAGCTTCATATAATTTCTTAGCTTCTTCAACATTATAGTCAACCAACTTACCATTATCATCACGGAAGTCAGCACCAGTTTCTGGGTTACCAGCTAATTGGATTGGAACAATACCTTCAGCGGCAACAGAACCATCATTTAAGGCTGTAGCGATAGCTTCTCTATCTAATGCATAAGACATAGCCTTTCTGATATTAGTATTCTTTAAATCTTCCTTAGTACTATTGTTGATATTTAACAACAAGTAGAATAAGTAACCTTGTAGACGATCTACATAACCTTCTTGACCCTTATTGGCATTTACTTGTTCACCAGATAAGATAACAGTTTGAAGATTACCACTTTCATATTCTAGAAGAGATGTTTGAGTATCAGCGATGATACGGAAGACAACCTTCTCAGCACCATTTTTAGCTACATAATTATCATGATCCCAATAAGTGTCACTTAAATCGAATTCAAATGAATAACCAGCAGTCCAACCTGTGAAATTATAAGGACCACAGTTCAATACGTTTTCAACAGATAATGCGTATTGATCACCGCAGCTCTCAACAAACTTTTGATTTGCAGGGAAGAATGGTGGGAATGTCATAAGAGATAGGAAGAAACCAGTAGGCTTAGTTAATGTAACTTCTAGAGTCTTTTCATCAAGAGCTTTAACTCCTAAATCTTCTTTAGTTAAACCACTTTCTGTATCATAACAGTTACCATTTACGATATTAGCTGTCTCCATAATCCAGTTATATTCACTTGCGATCTCAGGATCAACAACTCTTTGCCAACCATAGACGAAGTCTTGTGCTGTAACTGGATCACCATTTGACCAGTTCGCATCATCTCTAATCTTAAATGTATATACTAGACCATCATCACTGACAGTATAGCTTTCAGCTAAATCTGGAATAGGATTTTGATTAGCATCTAGTTCCATTAGACCTGCAAGACACATAGTTTGGGCAATAAATGATGTACCATCTGTTGCCACCGCAGTATCCATAGAAATAACATCCATAGAAGATACAACAGTTACTGTCTTATCAGCATCTGTATCACCAGTATCATCTCCTTGTCCACCACAGCCAACTAACAGCAGCAGAGCAAGAAGTAATGTAAATAACTTTTTCATTTACATGTCCTCCCTTTTTAATGGTTTTATTTTAGTTTCTTTGAAAATATGTGTCAATAAAAATAGTAAATATTTTCATAGTATTTTGAAACTTCTTTCATTTTATTAATTATTAAAAGATCGTCTAATAACGCCTATTTATAAGGATTTCAGAAATTTATCGGAGTAAATCTCCTATTTTTGTCGGAGCAATCCTCCCTTTTTTGTCGGAGCAAATCTCACCTAAAATGTAAAAATCATAATATTGATGAAAGAAATTTTCATCATTTTTCCACCATTTGGCCTAATTAAAAGGGCTAACAAGAGCCCCATAATTAATTCAAATCCAAATACTTCTTACAACCCTTAGTAGTTAACCAACGATACAACAAGATACTAACAATAAAAGTTACCAACATCCAAATCGAATAATAGATTGTGATATCCCACCCTTGTTTCATTGTAACCACACTAAGCGCAATAAACATAATTGGATATATCCAGCCACCAATTGCTGCCAACATAGAACAACCGCTTTGTTTAATAACGGTTATTTCATTAGTCCAATGTAGTGTCGGCATCAAGACATTTAATGTTACATTCATCAAAGAATAGAAGATACCAGCTATTAATATTGCCAATAATATGATTGGATTAATCTTTAATATCACACAAACAATTAAACTTGTAATAAGTGCAGGTATTATTGTCAACAGACAATGAAAGACTACCTTAGACAACAAGATATCCTTGGTATCTACCGGCAAAGACTTAGTTATCCAAATATTCTTGCCTTCTAAAGAAACAGAGCACGCTCCCATAAAGTTTGTTGAAATCAAAAAGAAGAAAACAGCCATAATTCCTACATTTATATATTTACCTTCAATATAAGGAAACATCTGAAAGAAGATATCTTTTTTCACAATAATAACAAACATCAACACAATCATAAAAACTGAGCCCATGCTCGCATTAAGCATATAAGCAGAACTAGATATAAACCTAGCTAATTCTTTCTTAACCAAAGAAGAGAACACACCTCTCTGTCTTATATCTAATTTTTTAACTTTTAATTTTTCTATCCTTTTAGTAGCACTTAAAATCTTAAGGAAAGACTTCTTCAATAAGTACCATACCAAAGTAAATAAAGCTACTGAAATTATTATAGTGATTAATAAATACAAGAAATTACCTGTACAAGATTGTCCTAGAAGGTAGAAAAGATAAGCCTTATCCTTTAAGATATCGCCATAAAATAATGCATTTTCTAAGAAACTCTGTAAAGCCACACTAGCCTTATAATAAACAAAATAATAAATGCCAATAAACAATAATGAAGCTATAGCTGTGATATAACTCTTATTCTTTAATTTAGTACTTAGCTTAGCTACTACATAACCCAAGGCACAGCTTAAAGTTAAGATAAATAATGTCAATTGAATAAAAAACAATAAAGAACTTATTAATACTTTAAAACTAAAATCATTCATTAAATAAACAATAATAGTAGGAATAAAGACAACACCGGCATATATAACATCCATCACATATGTCGCAAAGATTCTAGATATTAAAATACTTCTAACTGGTAGAGGTAGTGACAACAACATATCATTGTCCTTAGCCATATATAAACTAGAATAAGTAGTAAAGACAGTCCCAAAAACGCCCATCACAATACTCATCAAAGCCATCAAGACAAAATATAGCCAATCTAGTCCATAGATTTTCAAAGTAGCACACATACTATTAGCTAGTACCCCAAACATCATACCAAGAATGCAAATCATTACTGCCGCAAAACCAATAAAGCACAAAATAATACTTGCCTTAGATCTAGCCTTATTCTTCTTGGTATTATAGAAATATGACTTGAAAATTTGTTGAAGCTCTTTCTTAATCAATAGCTTAGTCACAAACATCACCCTCTAATTCTAAGAACACAGTCTCTAAAGAAGCATCACCCTTAATCTCTTCCATCGTACCCGATTTAACAAGCTTACCGTCTTTAATAATCGCAACCTTATCACATAACTTTTCAGCCACTTCTAAGACATGAGTAGAAAAGAATATCGCATTACCCTTTTCACAAAATTCCTTCATCATCTCCTTTAATAAATGAGAAGCCTTAGGATCCAAACCTACAAAAGGCTCATCCATTAAGATCAATTTAGGTTCATGAAGCCATGCCGAAATAACTGCCAGCTTCTGTTTCATACCATGAGAATAAGAAGCTATAGGCTGCCCCAAATCATTCTTAATCTCAAATAAAGTACTATACTTGTCAATCAATTCTTTTCTTCTTTCACCATCAATCTTAAAAATATCACCAATAAAATTTAAATATTGAATACCTGTCATAAATTCATACAAATCAGGATTATCAGGAATATAAGCAATTTTCTTTTTGCACTCTAAAGGATTAGTTTTAATAGAATCGCCATCAATTAAAATATCACCCTCATCAAAATCATGAATACCAACAATACACTTTAAAGTAGTAGTCTTACCAGCCCCATTATGCCCAATAAAGGCACAAATCTCGCCACCATTAATATTCAAAGACAAATCATCTACTGCCTTTTTATCTCCATAGAACTTACTTAAGTGAGAAATCTCTAACATACCAATGTCCTCCACAAATAATATGATATAACATTAAATAAAATCCTTATGTAAAATATCGTATGTTGTTAAAATATGGCCATAAGATGAAAATAGAGTGTATATAAATACACTCTAATCTCTTAAAATTCTCTCGATATGAATAGCTAGATAACCTATTTCAACCCTAGGAATAACAATCTTCCCCAAGTCCTCAATCTCTTTTATGACTTTACTTGCGATATCATATGAAGATTTAAAATTATCTAATGCATAATCATTCATATCTAGATTTAATATTTCATTATTCTTAATACGATAAAACATATATTTTAGATGAACTAAGAAACGAGCATAAGAACTAGATTCCTTATTTAGACTCACGCCACATAGCTTTTCCAACAGTAAGAGTGCATTATCAATAATCATCGCCGTCTGCATCGAATCGGCTACATTTTCCTGTCCTAGAGCGCTATGAATATGCAAAGTGATATAAGCTATCTCATCATCATTAATTTTGACATTTAGCTTGTCTTCAATAATCTTCGCGCCCTTAACAGCTACCTTATATTCATCTGTATACAATAGGGAAATGTCTTTACTAAAAGGATTAACAATATCAACTCTATTTTCCATACGCTCAATCGCAAAAGCTATATGATCGGCTAAGGCAAACTGAATCATCCTATCAACATTCTTAAACTCAAGCTCCGCCTCATTTAAAATAAGCTCTGCAATCTCTAGATAAATTGGATCAACACTTTGGGTAACTTCCTTAATCTTATCGTTGGTATAAAACTTCTTAGCACCATCGATTTCCTCAAAAAGACAATCGACTTTCTTACCAAAACCAACTCCTGTACCTAGGAAAATTACTTCAATATTTTTATCTTCATCGTATGCCAATAAAGCGTTATTATTAATAACCTTTTCTACCCTATACATTTCTTCCCCTATCTTGTTACGTCTATTATTATATCATTAGCCTTTACATCACCCATCTTAACAAGCTTAAGTTTACTATCTGCTTCAAGATTTGTGAACACCATAGGTGTCGCAGTACTTAAACCCTTACTCTTAATAAAGTCTAAATCTACTTCAGCTAATAAATCGCCCTTCTTAATTGTTTGACCATTTTCAACCACTACATTAAAACCTTCACCATTTAAAGTAACTGTATCCATACCAATATGAAGTAAGATTTCAGTACCCTTATCACTCACCATACCAATGGCATGCTTAGTACCAAAGACAAATGACACCTTACCATCAACTGGAGCATAGAACTTATTACCTGTAGGGAAAATAACTAGACCCTTACCCATCATCTCACTGGCAAAAGTCTCATCTGGTGCTTCAGACAACAAAGCTACCTTACCATCAACAGGACAAACAACAGTTTCACTCTCCTTAGCATCGCTTTGGCGAGCTAAATATTCTTCTAAATCAGACTTAATAACAGTAACTGTAGGACCATAGATAACTTGAATTCCATTACCCTTTTTAACAACACCCTTAGCACCAGTTGCAGTTAAGATACCTTCATCAACCTTACTTGCATCATAAACTGTACATCTAAGTCTTGTAATACAACAGTCAACATCACTAATATTAGACTTACCGCCCAAGCCCTTAGTAATCATCTTGCTGATTTCATCGTTAGTCTTAGCAACACCACCTTCAGCAGTATTATTCTTAGCCTCTAAATCTTTTCTAGTATAAAGCTTAACCTCACTATCATCATCCTCTCTACCAGGAGTCTTTAGATTCATTTTCTTAATCAATAAAGTAAATACCAAGTAATAAACAATAAAGTAAACAACACCAACAACTACAACCATAATCCAGTTAGTCTTTGCGTTACCTTGCATAATACCGAACAATGTAAGGTCAATTAGACCACCAGAGAAAGTCATACCAACACCAACTTTAAGAATATGCATAAGCATATAAGCAAGACCAGCACCAAATACATGAATAATATATAGAATTGGAGCTACAAATAAGAAAGTAAATTCAATTGGTTCTGTAATACCTGTAAGCATAGAAGTTAAAGCTGCAGACATCAATAAACCACCAACAACCTTTTTCTTCTCAGGCTTAGCAGTATGATACATAGCCAAAGCAGCACCAGGTAAACCAAAGATCATTAGTGGGAACTTACCTGACATGAAACGAGTAGCTTCTGTATTAAACACAGTAGTTGTAGGATCTGCTAATTGAGCAAAGAAAATATTTTGAGCACCCTCAACAGTAACGCCACCAACAACGGCAGTACCACCAACGGCAGTTTGCCAGAATGGCAAATAGAACACATGGTGTAGACCAAATGGAAGAAGAGCTCTTTCCATAATTCCATACAACAATGTACCTGCATAACCAGAACTTCTTACCACATTACCTACTGCATAAATACCCTCTTGGATATGTGGCCAAATGAAGAACATCACAATACCAACAATTAGATAAACAAGTGTTGAAATAATAGGCACAAATCTTGAACCACCAAAGAAAGATAATACTTGAGGTAGTTGAATCTTATAGAACTTATTATGCAAAGCAGCAACACCAAGACCTACAATAATACCACCAAAGACACCCATTTGTAGTGATTCAATACCAACCACATTTGTAAGAGAACCAGCAGGTAAAGAATCGCCAATACCTGTAATCTTTAACATAGCACTGATTGCAGTATGCATAACAAAGAACGCAACAGCACCAGATAAAGCAGCTACTTCTTTCTCTTTCTTTGCCATACCAATCGCAACACCCATTGCGAAAATAATTGGTAAGTTCGCAAATACAACATTACCACATTCACTTAAAACTAATAGTAAACCATGAAGTAAAGTACCCTCACCTAATACTGATTCTAGATGATATGCTTCAATCATTGTTGCATTAGTAAATGATCCACCAATACCTAGCAACAAACCTGCAACAGGTAGGATTGCAATCGGTAACATGAATGATCTACCAACTCTTTGTAGAACGCCAAAAATCTTGTCTTTCATAAATTTTCCTCCCTTTCATTTTGGCTCTTTTTAAGGGAGATAAATAAAAAACATCAACCTTAAAAAGAATGTTAATCCTTTTAATAGTTGATGCTTGGTTTACCAATAACACGCCATTAATTTTTTAACATGTTTACTTTATCACATTTGAAAGCGCTTTTACAACCCTTTTGCACAAATTATCTAAATCTTTCTTATCAGGATGACTTAAGGCCTTATCAAAGTTATCAATTAAGGCATCAATATTAGGTGGATAATTATTTTGAATTACTTGATTTACAAAGGATAATGCTTTTTTCGGATTTTCATTGCGCTTATCAATAATAATCTTATGAAGTCCCCTGGAATTGCAAAAAGTGGCTCAATTTCTTCACTTCTGAAATCTTCCCCAACTTGGGGAAGATTTGAAAATCCACTATATAGTTCTGCAAATTTCTGCATATCATCCCCTCATTTTCGTACCAGAATACCGTGTGTGACAATTTTTGTTTAAAAATTGATATGCCAAACTGGCATTTCAAATATACTGTTTATCATGTATAAAAGTCTGATTCATTACATCAAAAAGTTCTTCAATCGTGCTTTAGCTTTGCGTAATTATTGAAACCATTTGGCTTAATTTCTCTAAATCTTTCTTATCAGGATGACTTAAGGCCTTATCGAAGTTATCAATTAAGACATCGATATTAGGTGGGCAATTATCAGATTCTTTCATCTTCAAATAGCGTTCCCTAACACTACTAGGCATCTTACCCTGACACATATATTCACCAATTATTTCATTACTTGAATCAATATTGTTCTTAACATTAGTAAGTATTCTATCAAAGTAAGTAACACTACCACCAAAGCCACAGGTGCCAAATAAGAAGACCTTTTTGTTTCTTAATAATTTAAGATACTCTATAGTCTTAGAATCTGCATTACCCTTATCAGTCCAAAAACCTACAAAGACAATGTCATCATTATCATTATCAGGTAATACATTCTTTATAGTATCAGCCAACAACTTAGTATTACCTGTTAAACTGTTATATACAACTGTATACATTATTACTTCTCCTGTACTTGTTTTCCACTTTTATGTTCGATACTAATTTCATACATTTGGACAAACTTACTATCTTCCTTGATTGCTTTATCAGCCAAATCAACACTAGGATAATACTTCATCACGAATGTTTTTAATACTTCTATATCAGTATCTACAAGATGACATCTGCCAAAGACTACTACACTTTGTACATATGGTGCCCATGACAATTCTTCATTATTTTCATTGCCAAAGACAGTAAAACATACTTTATCATTTCTATTTAAACAATCAACCTTATATCCTGCCTTAGCTCCATGAAAATAAATCTTTTGATTAGCCTCATCATAATAATAATTAATAGGAATACTATAAGGATAACCATCATCACCATTCATTGATAAAACACCTCTTCTGCAACTATGCAACAAATTATCTACAGCATCCTTATCAATTTCATTTTTAATCTTTCTAATTTTTCTAAACATTATAAATTCTTCCCAAGCTCATACGCTTTATTCTTAATATCAACAAAATTATTAACGCTACCCGCTTCATCAACACCACCAGCTACTACTTTACCTTTTAGTCTAGCCTTATCAAAACAATCAACCCAACCCTGTAGACCACTATAAGCCTTATCAAATGTTGCATCGCCATCATCAGCTGCTGTAGCAATCATATAGATATCTCTAAAATTATAATCACTAGAATATAAAGGATTAAGTCTATCTAATAAGGTCTTCATTTGACCACACATCACATAATAATAGATAGGTGTTGCATATACGATCACTTCAGCTTCTTTTACCTTTGCCATAATATCAGCAACATCATCTTTTAATACGCACTTACCTGTCTTTTGACAAGATAAACAACCAATACAATACTTAATATCTTTTCCTTTTAAAGAAACATACTCTGTATCAAGTCCTGCATCCGTAGCACCTTTTTCACATTCTCTTGCTAAGATATCGGAATTGCTGTTAGTTCTTAGACTTGTAGATATTATCAAAACTTTCTTCATCACTCAACCCTCACTATTACTGGATACAAGGTAATCTTACCCCTAGCTTCCACTTTATACCAGCTTCCTTTTTTAAGCTTAATCTTCTCAGTTACACCATGAGTGATATATCCAACAACATATTGTTCATTAGTATCTACATCAGTAAAAACTACACTTGTATCACTATCACCACTTACCTTAACTGTATTTAATATTGGCTGAATCTCCTCTGTTCCTGAAATAGTAATGGTATTACTATTTTTAAAGTTTCCATAAAACAATATACCACCAACAATCAATACTAATAGAATTATCTTCTTCATAATTTCACCATCATCCAATCCATAGAAACATAACTTCCATCACTATATTTCATACTATCAGGCTTAGTGCCATACTTTTTAAAACCATATTTCTCGTATAATTTAATCGCCTTAGTATTATTAGAAACAACCTCAAGTTCAGCCTGTTCATAGTCTACTTCCTTAGCATATCTTAACGCTGTCTCTAACATAATACCACCAATACCACAACCCCAATATTCTTGATACAGGGCAATAGCCATATCACATCTATGGGCAAATCTTCTAAATGGTCCAACAGGAGAGAAAGAACAATTACCCACATGTTTGCCATCTATATAAGCCACTAACATCAACGCCTTATCCATTTCTAGACACATATTAATAAAACCTTTTTCATCTTCAACTGTAAGATTAATTTCATCTTCTTCTCTTAATAAATAAGGTGTTTCCTTAGCAGTT
>URCJ01000014.1 GCA_900546285.1 uncultured Solobacterium sp.
CCACATTAACGGTAAATTTCTACTTTCGTAAGGAAGTATAGTCAATCTCCCTAAGTATCAATTTTTATGCTATTTTAATTCCACTATTTAATATTTTAATCTTATTAGTCTTAATCCATTCGATTAGGGCTGTTTCTTTATAGTAACAACTCTTAAATTCACTAATACATTTATTCTTGTCTATATCTCTTGTTTTAAAGTCATAGCAGTACAACAAAAACGAGGAATACCAATCTCGTTGTACTAACGTTCCATCAGTTAGAGTATACATTCTATCAGATAATTTCTTTTTAATATAATCATCTGCTGTGTGGTCATACTGACTTGCCCTATAATTGTTAGGAACTTCTATATATGTACCACCTGTTACTTTAAATTTCTTTTCTACAGTAGTTTGAAAGCCAGATGGGCATCTGTTTTTTATCGACTTACCAAATCGCTTTTTCTTATTAAATTTACCCTTACTATTAACAATTGTTTCTTTAGCCCGCTTCATAAGCTTACTAGCGTTTTTAGGTTCAGTGATAAACACATCACCTAAACTTCTTAAATGATTGGCATCTTCATTTATTGCGAGTTGTCTGTTTATAGCGTTGATTCGGCAAAGCTCAGAATGTTTATTCTTTAATTTCTTGTAATGATTAGAATATTTCCAAGTTTTATGACCTTTTTTGATGGTTCCATCTTCATTATAATTTTGAGGATTAGTTGCTTTTCTGCTTCGTTCCATTGCACGATAATACAAGCGTTCTTTTCTTTCAGAAGTCTGTATGCTATTACCTCTCTCTGATAAATTCTTTAAACCAACTTCTCTATCAGAAGTATAAGCAATAGTCTGTGTTCCTATATCGCAACCTACAATACCTTTACCAAATTTATGCCTTGGATTACCAAATCTATCATATTTAGGTTTAGCCTTGCCTTCGATAGTCAAATGTAAATATATTCTATATTTGCCTCTTATCATCTTAGGTACAAGAGTGGCATAACAGGGTCTATATGTACTAATACAAATACCTTCTGTTTGTAATGATTCTATTGCTAATTTATCTTTTATTTCTGATTTTGAAAGATAATCTAAAATAGCACTAACTTCATCATTTTGAAATCTATCTTTTACTTTTATACCAAATATGGATTTGCCAAGTTTAAATTGCAGCTTATCATCTTTAACAGACATTACAATACCACGATTTATCTGTTTTGCCCTAACACAAGGTAAATCTTCATATTTAGAAAAGTGTAGGGTTTTACCATCATCATATAAGCACTTTTCAACACCACACCAAATATCTTCAGCTTTAGTTAACGCAAACACAGCATCTATACCATATTTCTTACCAATAGGTATCATTGAGGTTCTACAAAACTCCCAAGTAACATTATATTGTTTTTGCATATCATTAAGTTGAGTAGCTAAATCTTTGCGTCTTGATTTATTCTCAGTGTTTCCATATAAGTTTAATAATTTACGATACCTTTTAGTACGCATGAGTTGGTCATAATGTTTTCTCATAAGGCCTACAAGCTCATTACCTGCTTTTCTAATCTTATCAGAAAGAATTACAACTTTTTGTACATCAGAAAAAGACATATCGGTTTCTACAACTAAGATATGTCTATCAGAAAGTATATGAAATTGTTTTAATTGTCTTTTATATTCTTCGTTATTCATTATTTTTCTGTTCCTCAATATACTTAATTACTGTATCTTCACTTATATGTCCTACTGTTGAAACAAAATATCCTCTTGACCACAAAACTCCACATCTTGCATAAAACTGCTTTAGTTCAGGAAATGCTTTAAGTAATTCAATAGCACTAATACTTTTAAGAGTTCTAACAACATCACACGGAGCTATTGTTTGAGGTACATCTACAAATATATGTATATGATCAGGCATTACTTCAAGTGCTTTAATTTTATATCCATAATCATCACATATCTTTTGTAGCATCTGTTTAAGAGTAATGTCTACATTTCCCTGTAATAGTGAAAATCTGAACTTTGGGCACCAGATAATGTGATACTGTATAAGATATTTGCAATGTGAAGCACGATGATATTGTTGTTCACTCATTATCTTTTCCTAATTGATACTTTTCCTTAATTCCTCTACGCATTAAATCAAGAAAAGTGATTGTTTTGCCTTCTTCAACCGAATAGATACGAGCAAGATTTTCAAGTTCAACTTTCCACTCCATAGGAATAGAGATATTTATTTGTACATTATTTGATTTTGGTCTTCCCATTTATTAAAGAAATCCTTTCTACATTTATACATATATTATATATCTATTATATGCTAAATTCCAGTAAATATATGGCTTTTATCTCATAGGCAAGCCTATAGGTTTTTCGCCACTAATTTATAACATTGATTTGATAACAGGTCCTTTAGTTAAATCATTATTCACGAAAAATATTATATATATAAAAAACATCTATGAAGATGTTTTTATCATTTACCAGAAAAATAAGATGCACCTGTCACACCCAAAGCCTCCATAAGCTCAGATACATTGACTATTTGATACCCTTGATTTATATAATAGGCAACAAGCTTACTTGCTGCATCAACACTTGTTTGATAAATATCATGGAACAAGACTACATCATTTTCATCCCCGTCCTTAATAACTTCATTATAGATTACATCAACTGCATCAGATGCATCATACTTAGTACGATATGACCAGTCCTTAGAATCCACATTCCAAAGTACAGCAGTCAAATTAGTAGCCTGTCTTACTGTATCACTATAGGCACCATATGGTGGTCTAAAGGTTTTCATTTGATAACCAAAGCCATATTCATTGTCATATAAATCATGATATGGTGTCATAATCTCATTAGTTGCATCAGAAACTGACAACTTAGTTAAATTCTTATGTGATTGGGTATGAGAACCATATTCCATCCCCTTTTCTACACTTTCCTTACAGAAATTAATTTGTTTCTCACCAAGTCTACTTCCCAAGATATAGAAAGTAGCCGAACTATCATACCTATATAAGGTATCCACTATTTGACCACTAGTCTTTAAGCTCATATCAGGGCCATCATCAAAAGTGAAACAAATCATCTTACGATCCTTAGAAATATAATGTGGCTTATGATATAGTTCATTCTCATAACCAAGATTGATATTACATGCACTCTGCATATATTTTAAAGGCACTCTAATATCAGCTTCATACTTAGGGAAATGACACAATAAATCAGGACCATCAACCTTATAAGTAACTTCACTTAAATCTAAATTTTGATAGAAAGATTCTTCCAAGAATTCTAAAGTATAGGCAAAATCCTTTTCTTCCTTCTTTAATTGATAACGAAGATAATCCGCAATAATCTTCTTACCATCTTCATTTATATTATCAATAACTAGTTCCTTATATTCCTTATCAACATAATATTTAGTTCCATCATGATAAGAAACAAGATAATAATCACCATATGGAACAAGGGCATAATCATAGATTGTATCCTTTAAAGTTTTATCACAAATGTTTTTAGCTATATCTTTTCCTTTTTCACTATTTGGATAAAATGCTAAACATGACTTAGTCTTATAAGTAAGGGCATCGTCATGAATTGACTTCTTACCTACAAACTTAAAGTTAAAATTCAAAATGAATACAATAATCCCAACCAACAAAAGTCCTGATAAGCCAATAAGGGCATATTTAATCGTTTTTCTCAAATGTCTTTTTTTATTCTTTACCATCTTTATTATTCTACCTTAAATTCGCATTAAAGATATATAATACACTCATGAACACTATGAAAAAAATCAAAGAACTTTTAGTTCTAACCTTCGGAACAATAATCGTATCATGCGCCGTCTATTTCTTTTTAATACCATCAGAAACATCAATCAGTAGTATTTCAGGCCTAGCTATTGTCTTAACACACTTTATACCACTTAAAGTTTCTACGTTAACTCTAATAATGAATGCAGTACTATTAGTAATTAGTTTTATTTTGATTGGTAAAGATTTTGGTGCTAAAACCGTATATACAGCAATCCTTATGCCAATTGTCTTGGCGATACTTGAAGTAATATTTCCAAATGTCACGTCAATCACAGGATCTGACATTATTGATGTTACTGCCTATTGTTTCCTTGTATCCTTTGGTATTGCGATGCTATTCAACAATAATGCCTCATCAGGTGGCTTAGATATAGTTGCTAAGATAATGAACAAATACTTACATATGGAAATTGGTAAAGCTCTAGCTTTATCAGGCATGATAGTATCCTTATCTTCTGCCCTTGTCTATTCACCACGTAAAGTAATCTTATCAGTTTTAGGCACTTATTTCTGTGGTATCTTAACTGATTACTTTATCTTTGGCCAAAATATTAAAAGAAGAGTATGCATTGTGTCTTTGAATAAGAATGAAGAAATAAAAGATTTTATTATTAACACACTACATTCAGGTGCTACCTTATATACAAGTACTGGTGCTTATACTAAAGAAAAACATGAAGAGATTGTGACGATTGTCGATAAAAGAGAATATCAGTTACTTATGGACTTCATTATTCATAATGATCCAAGTGCCTTTGTGACAGTCTACAATGTCTCTAATATAAGATATGTACCTAAATAATATGGTATGATTGAAAGGGAAAAGAGGGTTATATGTACAATTTTCAAAGTGATTATTTAGAAGGGTGTGCCCCAGAAATATTAGAAGAATTAATAAAAACAAACAATAAGCAACAAGCTGGTTATGGTAATGATGATTACTGTTTATTAGCTAAAAGATTAATCAAAAATGCGATTAAGAACGAAGATGTTGATATCCATTTTGTGCCAGGTGGTACACCATGTAATATCTTAGCTCATTCAATTGCCCTAAGACCTTATGAAGCTGTTATCAGTGCAGATACAGGTCATATCAATGTTCATGAAACTGGTGCAATTGAAGCTAAAGGGCATAAGATTCTTACAACTTCAAATAGAGATGGTAAGATTGATCCGTTTGAGATCGTTAAGATTATTGAGAAACATCCAGATGAACATATGGTTAAGCCTAAGATGGTCTTTATCACAAATCCTACCGAATTAGGTACTGTTTATACACTTGATGAAGTAAGATTAATAAGACAAATATGTGATAAGTATGGCTTATATCTATATATGGATGGTGCCAGACTTTCAACAGCACTAGCAAGCCTTGGCAATACTTTAAGACTTGAGGATATTGCAGAATTAACTGATATGTTCTATATCGGTGGTACTAAAAATGGTGCTCTACTTGGTGAAGCTTTTGTGATTTGTAATGATGAATTAAAGGAAAACTTCCGTTATTATCTTAAACAAAATGGTCAGATGTTAGCGAAGGCAAGAATCATGGGAATTAGCTTTAAGACTTTATTTACTGATGACTTATATTTAAAGCTTGCAGCACATGCTAATAAAACAGCTGATGCCTTAAAATATATCTTCTCAGCATTTAATATTAAACCTTATACTAATTCACCAACTAATCAACAATTCTATATTTTAGATAACGAAGTAATTAAAAAGCTTCAACAAAAATATATATTTGAGATTTGGGATCAATATGATGAAAAGTCATCAGTTTGTCGTTTTGTGACATCATGGTGTACCAAGGAAGAAGCAACCCTTGAGTTTGCGAGTGATCTAAAAGAAGCATTATCAAAATAATCGTTCATAAGAACGATTATTTTTTTAATTCTTTAGCGCTGTTATCGGTACTACATAAACGCCATCAGGACGCTGATATACTGCATTAGACATACCGCAAATTACACATAAAACACTAGCTGGTTTACCATTTTCATCTTTAATTTTTTGGTTAATATCTAACAAATTTTTAGCAGCAGCATCTATTTGGTTGGCACCCAATTTTATTTCAAATGCACACCATCTGCCATCATCCATTTCGATTACCGCATCAATTTCATTATTATTGTAGTCTTGATAATGATATAAAGAAGCTTCAAAAGACTCTGCATAAATTCTTAAATCTCTTTCAACAAGAGCTTCAAACAAAAAACCAAGTGTCTCTAAATCATTTAATAATTTATCAGGACTCACATTTAACAACGCACAAGCAATAGAAGGATCACAAAAATGTCTTTTTTCTGCCTGTTTAACTCTTACCGAGGATCTAATCTTAGTTGCGAAAGGAGCTTGATTTTCAATCAGAAACAATCTATTGAATATATCTAAATATTCAGTTACTGAATTTTTATCAATTTCAGCATCATCTTTTTCTCTTATATCTTTAGCTAAAGAAATATTTGTGACAGTAGTAGATTCATTTCTAGCTAAAGAACGAAGTAATAGTTTCATCTTATCCTTATTGCGTTTTATACCATCTAATCTAAAAACATCATCTTCAACTATAGCATTAATATACTGCATAGGAATAGAAATTGCTTCTTCCAAAAGAGTGTCATTATTACTAGGCCACCCTCCTCTTATGATGTAATCTATTAAATCTTTAAGTTTTACTTCCCCAGTCATCTTAGGCATAAATTTTTCATTACATAAATCTTCTAACGAAATATCGCCACTTGATTTTCCCATTTCATATAAAGACATTGGATGCATTCTAAGTCTAGCAATTCTTCCGGCACCACTATGTAATATTCCTTTATGATTTGGAGTTGATGAACCAGTTAAAATAAATTGGCCTTTATTTCCTGTTTGATCAATTTTAAACCTAACCGCATCCCATATAGATGGAACTTCTTGCCATTCATCTATCAACCTAGGTGCTTCCCCTTCTAGCACAAGATCAGGTGATATCTGAGCTAAACTTCTATTTTGAAAGTTGCCTCTAGGATCACCCAAGTAGATGCTACTTTTACTATGAAAAGATGAAGTCCAAGTTTTACCACACCATTTAGGACCCTCTATGCATATTGCACCAAAATTTATTAAATACTTTTCGATAATATCATCGATTATCCTGGGTTTATACTCTTCTCTAATCATATAAAATCATCCCCCTCTTTATAGTTATTATACATCAATAGGAAGGATTTTTTATTTACAATAGGAAGGATTTGACATTTTCAATAGGAAGGATTTTGTATTTTAAATAGGAAAGATTTTTAAAAAAGGCCTTAACCATTACAGTCAAAGCCTTAAACATTAATTTTTTCCGTGAACAATGTCGTGGATTCTATCTACTTTTTCAAGTGTATCATCAACAACAAATTCAATATCTGGAATTTTTCTAAGTTTTAATCTTTTTGCCAACTCACTTCTTACAAAGCCCTTAGACTTCTTTAAAGCTGCGATGCCATAGTTCTTTCCAAAGAAAGAAACATAAACTCTTGCCTTAGATAAGTCCGGAGATACTCTAACTTCAGATACAGTGACAAATCCAATTTCAGGATTATTTAAATCAAATTGAATAATACTAGATATTTCTTTTTGAAGTAATGAATCTAATTTATCAACTCTACTCATTAGTCTGCTTTTACCTCTTGATCTTGGTATGCTTCAATAATATCGCCTTCCTTGATATCGTTGAAGTTTTCAATAGTCATACCACATTCATAACCTTGTAATACTTCCTTAGCATCGTTTTCAAAACGCTTTAAAGAACCAAGTCTACCAGTATAGATAACAATACCATCTCTAATTAGACGACACTTACTATCTCTTACAATCTTACCCTCAGTTACCATAGTACCTGCAATTGTACCAACCTTAGAAACCTTATAAGTCTTTCTAACTTCAGCTTGTCCAATTACAACTTCTTCATAAACTGGAGCCAACATACCCTTCATAGCTGCTTCCATTTCTTCTACGGCCTTATAGATAATGTTATGTAATCTGATTTCAACATTCTCTTCTTGAGCTTTCTTTCTTACATTAGCATCTGGTCTAACGTTGAAACCATAGATAACGGCATGAGATACAGAAGCTAAGATAACATCCGATTCAGAGATTGAACCAGCAGCGCTTCTAATAACATTTACTCTTACGCCATCAACATCAATCTTACTTAATGAAGATGCAACAGCTTCGGCAGTACCTTGAACATCTGACTTAACGATGACAGGAACTTCCTTGATTTCACCAGCCTCGATTTGAGCACTTAAATCGTCAAGAGACATAGCACTTGTTGCCTTTCTCTCTTTTTCAATACGCTTAGTATTTCTAGCAGCTGCGATAGCTCTAGCATCCTTATCATTTTCAAATACCTTGAAGTTATCACCAGCAACCGGAACTTCATTTAAACCGATTACTTCAACTGGTGTACTTGGTGAGGCTTCCTTGATTTCTTCGCCCTTATCATTAGCCATTCTTCTAACCTTACCATAAGTTGTGCCAACTACAATTGAATCACCTTGTCTTAAAGTACCATTTTGTACTAGTAATGTACAAACAGGACCTCTACCCTTATCAAGCTTAGCTTCAATAACAGTACCTGTAGCAGGCTTATTAGGATTGGCCTTTAAGTCCTTAACTTCAGAAACAACAAGAATTGTCTCTAGAATATCCTTAACGCCTTCTCCAGTTTTAGCACTACAATTTACGAAAATTGTATCGCCACCCCATTCTTCAGGCATTAGACCCAAATCAGCTAAAGCACTCTTAACCTTATCCGGATTAGCACCTGGCTTATCCATCTTATTAACAGCGATAATAATTGGAACACCAGCAGCCTTAGAGTGGTCGATTGCTTCTCTTGTTTGAGGCATTACACCATCATCTGCCGCAACAACAATAATTGAAACATCAGTTACAGAAGCACCTCTAGCACGCATTGCGGTAAATGCTTCATGTCCTGGAGTATCCAAGAAAGTAACCTTTTTGCCATTTACATCAACTTGATAAGCACCAATATGTTGCGTAATACCGCCAAATTCACCAGCAGTTACATTAGACTTTCTGATTGTATCAAGAAGAGTTGTCTTACCATGGTCAACGTGACCCATGATAGTAACAATTGGAGCTCTTTCTCTTAAATCCTTTGGATCATCTTCAACATCATCAGCTAAAGATTCATCATCCTTTGGTTCTTCCTTAGTAGCCTCAATGCCATATTCCATACAAACAAGTTCAACATTCTCATCATCTAAAGGAGAATTAATAGTCATCATCTTGCCAAGCATGAAAAGTAACTTGATAATATCACTTGAATTCTTATTAATTTTGCCTGCAAGTTCAGAAACCGTAATACCATCAGAATAAGTAATGCTCTCTACTTTCTCAGTATTTTCCTTCTTACTTTCATTCCAATTAGCTTTATTGTTATTAGGCTTCTTGTTATTGATTCGCTTCTTATATGTTTGTTTTGCCATATACCCTCCTTTATTTATTTTCTATAAACAACTTTTTAAATCCTCTATCATAGACACCAACTATCTTCACCATCTTCTTTCCAAGACTTTCTGATAATTGTTCGCTACTATAAGTAGTTGTATAAGGAATATTGTAGTAATCACACTTTTTTATATATCTTTCTTTTGTCTTATCACTAGCATCATCCGCTATAAACAAATACTGGCAAGTCTTGATATTCTCAAGAACCGATTCACCAAATTTAATTTTATTCGCCCTATATGCTAATCCCAGTAAAGAAAGAATTCTATCCATTAATCACCTTTTCTATTTCCTTATAAACTTCTTCATCCACATTCACTTCTAATGCACGAGATAAAAGATTTTTCTTTTTTGCGATTTCTAGAGCCTCTAAAGACTTCTTTAGATAAGCTCCCTTTCCATTCAACTTACCAGTTGTATCAACCTTAACCTCACCCTCAGGAGTTCTTACAATTCTAAGTAAGTCCTTCTTAGGCACAGATTCCCCACTAGCAAGACACTTACGCATCGGAATCTTTTTCATTAGTTTTCCTCGTCGTAATATTCATCATATTCATCGAAATCAATGTCATCATCATTGATCCATGAATCTTCCTCTAACTCTTCCTCTTGTTGTCTGATTTCCTCTAGTTCTTCTTCAGAATATGTAGGCTTAACATCCTCATCATATTCCTTCTTCTCAAGGTTTTCGCCTCTTAATCTTCTATCGTCATCATCCTTCTTCTTACGCTTCTTAGTAACCTTTTCTTCCTTCTTACCAGCACCGGCAAAATCTTCAAACTTAGAAACATAATCAGTATGTGGAACTAACTTCTTAGATGGCTTAGATTCAGATTCGAGCCCAAGGTTCGAGTCCCCAGATTCGAGCCCAGATTCGAGCCCAGATTCAACCTCAGGTTCTTCTTCAACAACAGGTTCTTCAACTGCTGGAACCTCTTCCTTCTCAGCTTCTTCTAAAGATTCTTGGTTAGGAACATCTTCAATAGTTACTTCATCAAGAGTTTCTTCAAATTCAACAAAAGCATCATCATTTACAACTTCTTCTTCACCACTTTCAGCCTTACGCTTAGCAGCCTCTTCTTGAAGTTGTAAGAATTCCTTTTGTTCCTTTTCCTTCTTAATCTTTAATTGGTCTTCCTTAAAGAATGCCTCTTCGCTTTCAATATCAACTCCAGCTTCTCTAACATCCTTTTCAGTCTTAATATCAATCTTACGATTAGTTAACTTATAAGCAAGCTTAACATTCTTACCCTTCTTACCAATTGCGATAGACAACTTATCATCATCAACTACAACACATAGAGGTCTTTGGTTACGCTTAATTAACTTTTCAAGTTCTTCTTCAGTTAAACTTGGATCAATCTTTTCATTTGAATAGAAACAAGCCTTTACTTCAGCAGGTGCTAAAGCATTCTTAACTAATTCGCCAATATCATCATTCCATTCAAAGACATCAACCTTTTCGCCCTTAACTTCACTGATAACAGCTTGAACACGAGAACCTCTAGGACCAATACAAGAACCAATTGCGTCTACATCCTCATTACGAGAATAAACAGCCATCTTTGTTCTCTCACCAGCTTCTCTAGCAATAGCCTTGATTTCAACTAAACCTTGTTGAATTTCAGGAACTTCCTTTTCAAATAATCTTTCAACAAACTTAGCATCAGCTCTACTCAATACTACTTGAGAACCCTTTGTTGACTTAGAAACTTCCTTGATAATAGCCTTAATAGGATTGCCTTCTCTATATACTTCACCAGGAATTTGATCACTCTTCTTTAAGATAGCAAAAGTATTTTTGATATCAACAAGAACAAACTTTTCCTCAACTGTTTCAATAACACCTGAGATTAAATCATACTCCTTATCCTTGTATTCATCATAAACTCTTTGTTTATCAAACTCTTTAGTCTTTTGTTTAAGCATATTCTTGGCAACATTGATTGCAGTTCTACTAATTTCAGCGAAATTAATTTCCTCTTCAATAGTATCGCCAACCTTAACATCAGGCTTAATTTCCTTAGCATCAGAATATAAAATGTCTAATGTTTCATCAAAAGTATCTGAATCATCATCAACAACTAACAATTCATGATAAGCTTGAATACCCTTACTATCAATCTCAACTCTTACCTTAGCAGCAGGAGCATCAACATGATTTTGGTATGTCTTTATAATTGCTTCCTTTAATGTTTCAATCACGAATTCAGCTGGAATCTTACGTTCTTCTTCGAATAAACGCATACCTTCCAAAAAGTTCTTGTTGTTTTTTAAATTAACGCCATTCATAATAATTCTTCTCCTTTAAAATTTAACGGCATAACGTACAGCTTTAACATCGCTGTAATTGATCTTAATTGTTTTAGAAATATTCTTTTCCATAGTCTTCAAAGTAATAACAGCACCATCGAAATCCTCTAGGTCACCATAATACTTAAAACCCTTACCCTTAACATGGATATATGAGCCAATCGCCTCTTTTAGTTCATCAGCATTTCTAATCTTCTTCTCAATACCACATGAACTTACATCTAGCATATAAGCATCCATATCATCGTCATACTTATCCATGATCTCTGACACTTTCTTAGATATTTCTTCAATCTCATTCATATCCAATGAAGCATCAATTGATACGTGCAAAATGTTATTCTTTTTTTCATAATAACATTCATATAGCTTAAACCCTAGTAGGTCTAGTTCATAAGCTAGCTTTTCGTTTAATTCTTTAATTTCCACATTCTACCTCTAAACAATAAATTAAGCAGAGATTTCTCTCTGCTTATTTACACAACAATATTAACAAATTTCCCTTAAAATTTCAACAATGTTATCAAAGTAGTATGCATAACAAACAATAATAAGGCGATAATCACAAAAATATTTGATAAAAAGAACTTAATAGCCCTTTTAGAAGAATCGGAACTTCCGATTGAAATGATATTATATTTTTTACTAAATACTAGAATAATAGCTAAAATCAACAATATCGCAATAAAGACCAATGAGAAGATACTATACTTTTCAGGCACTAAAGCGAAAGCACATAACAAGGCGTTACCCATAATGTGTGTAAATAATGATGGTCTAATTGACTTATAAGTTAAAGTCATCTTTGCCAATAAATAACCCATCACAAAACTTGGAATCATCTCACTAATAGAAGCATGGGCTAAAGTATAGACAATTGTTGTCATCATAAGCGCAAAATATCTTCCATATTTACTTAACGAATTAAGTAAAACACCTCTAAAGGCATATTCCTCTAATAAGGGTGATAAGAAAATGAAAGTAAACAAATAAATAGGACTGTCAACTAATATTTCATTAAAGACAATGCCAACATCCGAAAGCATTATGCCTTGTACACCTAATAGTTTTGTGATGATTGTATTCACATATAAGGCAGCTGCAACAAAGCCAAAATAAACTACAAAGTTAATTAAATAATCACTTAAATCAATTTCGGTCTTCTTTGTGAATTCTTTTAAATTAGTACCAAATACTCTTCTAACTATCATAAAAGGAAAAACAGTACCTATAATTAAACCTATAAAAGAAATAATAAAAGAAAACTTTGGATTATCAATCCTTGGAAATAAGCCATTTTCAACACAAACCTTAGCGCCAATAGGCATAAAAATTACAACCAAGGCATATATCATCAAAGCAATGCCAACGATTGAAAATTGTTTTTTTACATAATTTTGAGAAACGGTCTTTTTATTTGCCATAGAGCAATTATATACCATTATCTTCCATATCTATTAAAAAGACTTTACTTTATGCACAAAGAAAATATCAGTATAATGTTAATATGATTTTAGTAAGTGAAATAAAACTAGGGCTTCATGAAGATGAAAAGATTCTAAAGAAGTTACTAATAAAGAAATTAAATATTAAAGAAAGCGATCTTATAAGCTACAGCATTCATAAAAAGAGTATTGATGCACGTAAGGAAGCTATATACAAAGTTCAATTATTGGCTGAAGTAAAAAATGAACAACGTTATCTAAAACTTAAAAATGTAAGTTTATATAAACCTATTGATACTAAAGCTACCATTATTGAAAGCGATATAAGACCAATTGTTGTAGGATATGGGCCAAGCGGTATCTTTGCCACATATCGTTTAGTTGAAGCAGGATTAAAGCCAATTGTCATTGAAAAAGGAAAGAGAATCAAAGATAGAGCCAAAGATGTAGAACAATTCTTTAAAACAGGAGAACTAGATGTTAATAGTAATGTTCAATTTGGTGAAGGCGGTGCAGGTACCTTCTCAGATGCTAAGTTAACCACTAGAATCAAAGACCCTTTCATTGACTACATCCTAGATGTCTTTATTAAATTCGGTGGTGATGAATCTATTAAATACACACCACACAGTCATATTGGAACTGATAATATAAGAATTATTATCGAACAGATTACTGATTATTTAATTGAAAAAGGTACTACTTTCTATTTTGAAGAACAGTTAGAAGAATTATTGTTAGATGATAATCATAAAGTAACCGGCATTAAAACTAATAAACAAAGCATCACATCCCCTATTTGTCTTTTGGCAATAGGACATAGCTCTTATGAAACAATTAAGAACCTAGATAAACAAGGCGTTCATATCTCTGCTAAAGACATGGCCATTGGCTTTAGAGTAGAACATCCTCAAAGTTTAATTGATGACAACCAAGGTGGTGATGGAATACATGCTTGTGAATATTTCTTAAGATACAAAGATACTAAAGGCGTTTATTCATTTTGCATGTGCCCAGGTGGTATGGTAATACCTGCATCAAGTGATAAAGAAAGAATTGTTACTAATGGTATGTCATATGCAGCTAGAAACTCTGGCATTGCTAATTCAGCTATTCTTATTCAAGTTAATAAGGAGGAATACTGGGGCTCGAATCTGGGCTCGAAACTGGGCTCGAATCTGGGTGGCTTTGAATATCTTAAGTATTATGAACAAAAGGCTTATGAGATATCAAATTCATACAGGGCACCTGCTTGCAATATTAAAGATTACATAAATAACGAATTAAACGAATTAAATTTTGAGTCTTCTTATCCTTTAGGTACAACTTTATTTAACTTCAACAATTTCTTTAAAGAAGAAGATAATGAAATCTTTAAGAAAGCCTTATTATTCTTTGATACCAAGATTAAAGGCTTTGTAGACAAGGGCATTATGGTAGGACCTGAAACTAGAAGTAGCTGTCCAGTTAGAATCGATAGAGATATAAAGCTAGAATCAATTAACACAAGTGGCCTATATCCAAGTGGTGAGGGAGCAGGCTATGGTGGCGGCATTATGTCTTGTGCATTAGACGGCATAAGATGTGCTAATAAAATTCTAGAAAACATCACTCACAATTCACTTTAAATTCACATTATTCCTCCTATAATAGTCAATGTATAGGAGGTTTTTATTTATATGAAACTAGGAATTAAACAAATAATTATTATCTTCCTTGTTGCCCTACTTGGAGGAGCATGTGGTACTTATGGTATCTATGAGCTAACTTATAAAAATAATACTGATGAAAACAAAGAAATTACAAGTGAAGTCCAATACACTAATAATGAAAGTGGCGTTTATGAAAAAGTTGTTGCGAAAGCGATTGATTCAGTGGTTCAAATCACAAGTAAAGCTCAAACTAACAATTCATTCTTTGGCTCTTATGAATCTACATCTTTAGGATCTGGCGTTATTATCTCTGAAGATGGTTATATTGTAACTAATAATCATGTCATCAGTGGCGCTACTAACGTATCAGTGGAACTAAATGATGGTACAACATACGACGCAACTATCGTAGGAAGTGATGCTAAAACTGACTTAGCATTATTAAAGATTGAAGCTAGTGGTCTAAAATATTCCAAGATGATCGATTCTGATGAATTAAATCTAGGACAAGAAGTAGTAGCCATTGGTAATTCATTAGGTGAGGGTACAAGCTCTACTAATGGCATTATCTCAGCCTTAAATAGAGATGTTACTATCAGTAACTATTCAATGAACCTAATCCTAACAAATGCCCAAGTTAATAATGGTAACTCAGGTGGCGGTCTATTTGACTTAAATGGTAATCTAGTTGGTATTGTAAACGCCAAGATATCATCAAGTGCTAATGCTAGTGCAACTGTTGAAGGCATGGGCTATGCAATTCCTTCTAATACTGTTAAAGAAATTGTTGAAGAATTAAAGACTAACGGCTATGTTAAAAACCGTGCAACCTTAGGTGTTAAAGTTATTACCGACTCTAATTATCTTCAATACAATGGCTATACAAATGCCGGTGCTTTAGTAGGCGAAGTAGTTAAAGGTGGTGCTGCTGATAAGGCAGGCATTAAAGCTGGTGATTTAATTGTTGCGATAAACGATACAAAAGTATCTTCATTCTCAGAATTATCTAAATTACTAGATGGCTACGGAATTGGCGATACAATAAGTGTTACAGTTTCTCGAGATAATCAAATGAAGACCTTTGAAGTCACGCTTGTTGAAAGCGTAGTTGAAAGCAGTGAGAAGTAGTTATACTACTTCTTTTCATTTGTATTTTACATGTAGAAGTGTTATAAATATATTAGCACTCTGAATATATGAGTGCTAAAGGAGTGAAAATGTATGGCAATTAAACAATTTAAAACAGAATCAAAAAGACTATTAGATCTAATGGCAAATTCTATCTATACAAACACAGATATTTTCCTAAGAGAATTAATCTCTAATGCCTCTGATGCGATTGATAAGAGATATTACTTATCTTTAACAGATACTAGTGTTACTGCCGATGATCTAAAGATTAAGGTAGCTTGTGATAAGAAAGCTCGTACTATTACTATTTCTGATAATGGTATTGGTATGTCTAAGGAAGACTTAGAGAATAATCTAGGTACTATTGCGAAATCAGGTTCTCTTGAATTTAAGGAAAATCTTGATGAAAAAGAAAAAGTTGATATCATTGGTCAATTTGGTGTTGGCTTCTATAGTGCCTTCATGGTTGCTGACAAGATTGAAGTAACATCATTTAAAGTAGGTGAAGAAAAAGCTTATAAGTGGATTGGCACCATGGAAGGTTACGAGGTAAAGACCGCTAATAAGGATGACTATGGTAGTGTTATTACTTTATATGTAAAAGAAAATACTAAGGAAAAGAAATATGATGATTATCTAGATTCTAATAATCTACAAGTTTTGATTAAGAAGTATTCAGACTTTATTAGATATCCAATTGTAATGGATGTTGAAGTTACTAAGGAAGATAAGACTGAAATCGAAGAAAAGACTATCAACTCAATGGTTCCTATTTGGAAGAAGGCTAAGAAAGATTTAAAGGAAGAAGATTATAATGAGTTCTATTCAATGACTTATTATGATTTTGAGAAACCTTTAAAGACACTACATTACAAAGTTGAAGGTAATACTTCATATAGTGCCCTACTTTATATTCCAAGTGTTAGACCATTCAACTATTATTCAACAGACTATAAGATGGGTCTAAAGTTATATTCAAAGGGTGTCTTCATTAAAGATGAAGCTAAGGAACTTGTAAGTGATTACTTCCGTTTTGTTAGAGGTGTTATCGATAGTGATGACTTATCATTAAATATTTCAAGAGAAATCTTACAAGAAGATCATCAAATGACAGCTTTAAAGAAGTCAATTGATAAAAAGATTAAGTCAGCTTTGGTTAAGATGCTAGAGAATGAAAGAGAAACTTATGAGAAGTTCTTTGAACAATTTGGTACGCAATTAAAGTTTGGTACTTATGATAACTATGGCATGAATAAGGATGAACTTATCGACTTATTGATCTTTAAGTCAAGTAAGGAAGATAAGTATGTAACTCTTAAGGAATATGTTGAAAGAATGAAAGAGGATCAAAAGGATATTTATTATGCCACAGGTGAAACAATCGAGGCTATTAAAGAACTTCCTCAACTTGAAAAAGTATTAGACAAGGGTTATGAAGTATTATATTTCACTGACAATGTCGATGAATTCATGGCTAATATCATTGGTAACTATAGTGATAAGCCATTTAAATCATTACTTCAAGGTGATTTAGATTTAGATACTAAGGAAGAAAAGGAAGAAGTAGAGAAGAAGGCTAATGACAATAAGGATTTATTAGCTACTTTAAAAGAAGAACTTAAGGATAAGGTAAGTGATGTAAAACTTTCTACAAGACTTAAGACTTCTCCTGTTTGTCTTGTTTCTGATGAC
This sequence comes from uncultured Solobacterium sp., assembly GCA_900546285.1. Classification (GTDB taxonomy): domain Bacteria; phylum Bacillota_I; class Bacilli_A; order Erysipelotrichales; family Erysipelotrichaceae; genus Colivicinus. The sequence continues at coordinate 17,564 of URCJ01000014.1, forward strand.
GGTATCTCTATAAATATGGCAAAGACCTTAAACGCGATGAATCAAGGTAATATTCAAGCTAATAAGATTCTTGAAATCAACCCAGACCATGAACTATTTAAGGCCTTAGCGAAAGTTTATGAAACTAATAAGGATCTAAGCGAATATGCTAATTTATTGTATGATCAAGCATTATTAATTGCTGGTTTAACAATTGAAGATCCTCTAGCTTATACTAAGCGTGTTTCTGACTTAATGTTGAAGGCATTAGAAAGATAATAAGAAATTCTTAATTAAATTACATAAATTAAGACTAGATCTATTAGCTACTTCAAGCACTTCCTTGTGGGAGTGCTTTTCTTTTGCCAAACCAGTTGCCATATTAGTGATACATGAAATACCCAAGACTTTAATACCCATATAATTAGCCACAATTGTCTCTGGAACTGTAGACATACCAACAACATCAGCGCCCATCATCTTATAGGCTCTAATTTCAGCAGCTGTCTCATAACATGGACCATTAAAGAAAGCATAGACACCTTCTTGTAAAGGAATATTGCTTATATTCTTAACTTTACTAATTAATTCTTTACTATAACTCTCTGACATATCAGGGAATCTTGGTCCAAAGTCCTCATTATTATCGCCAATCAAAGGATTAATGCCCAATAAGTTGATATAGTCAGTAATCAACATTAGATCACCTGGTTTAAAATTTTCATTAACAGCACCACAGGCATTAGTAATAATCAATTTATCAATTCCCAAAAGTTTTAAAACATAAATTGGATAAACAACAGGATCAAAACCCTTACCCTCATAATAATGGGTTCTTCCTTGCATAATAACAACATTAAGATTATTAACCTTACCAAAGACTAGATTACCCTCATGCCCTACTACACTTGAACAAGGAAAATGAGGAATATCTTTATAGGAAATAATTTGTTTGTCACTTAATAAATTAACCACATCACCTAAGCCCGAACCTAAAATAATACCAATTTCAGGCTTAATTTCAACATTTTCTTTCAAATAATTGTAAGATTCATAGATGTTTTCAAAATTCATAAATCGCCTCCTTTTTCATCATTATATGTTATTCTTGTGTTAGAGGTTTTATTTATGGGATTAACATTTAGAAAAAGTATAAAAATAGCCAATGGCGTTAAACTTAATGTATCAAAAACAGGTGTATCTGTTACCGTTGGTAAAAAAGGTGCTCACTATACATTTAACTCAAAAGGTAAATCAACAGTATCTGCTGGTATTCCTGGCACTGGTGTTGGTTACCGTAAGAGTTTTAATACTTTCGGTGGTTTGTTTGGTGGTAAGAAAGAAAAAGAAGAAGTTACTAAAAAGTCAGGTTCTTCTTTAACTAAAAATACAAGTAAGAAAACAAATAAAGCAACATATAGTAGCCAACAATTGGACGAATATAACGAATATATTAGACAAATCAAGTCTTTACATGTAAAGTCAATTAATCCAATTGATTGGAAAAGCTTAGCTCTTGGTTGTATTCCGAACAATTTAAGCGAAAAAGAAAGAGCTAATTGGCAAGCTGATATCAATTTGGCTAAAAGTATTATGAACAAGGACACCGATTCTTATCTTGAAGTAATGGAAGAATATTCTACACTTAATGATATTTCAGCCTATGGCAGTGATTTTGAATTTGGTGTTGATGACAAAGACATCTTATCTTGTAGATTTGAAGTGAAGATTAAGGATGTAGTACCAACATTTGGTTATAAACAAAATGAAGATGGTTCAATAGTTGACTGCAATCTTAGAAAAACCGAATTCAACGATTTGGCACAAGACTATGTATGTTCATGTTCTATTAGAATTGCAAGAGAAGTATTTGCCCTACTACCTGTAGACTTTGTCTTGGTTAATGCTGAAGAAGAATTCTTTGATTCTTCAACCGGTAATAACGCTCAATCAACTATCATGTCTATTCTTTATGTTAGAGATGGTTTTGAGAACATTAACTTTGAACGAATTGATCCAAGCGATTTCTGTGCTCGTTTTAAACAAAACATGAGTTTTACAAAGACTAATGGTTTTAAGCCAGTAGATGATATTGATTTAGATGACATAAGATAAGTGGTGTATTAAACATCACTTTTTTAATAGTACAATATATTTAATATAGGTGGGTGTTCTTATGCAAAAATATAAAAAATATCTAAGTAACAAATCTTTATTCTTCTTTTATGGACTTGTATCTTTATTATTTAAAATATCTGTAATCTTTTCTCCTATCTTTACAGGTAAAGTTATTGATAGCGCTGTAAACAGAGATGTCAACGCATTAAAGTTCAATGCAGTATGCATGATACTTTCTGTATGCGCTTTTCTTATACTAATGTATATCAGATCTTACATCTACGTTAAAACATGTGGCGATATCCAATATGGCTTAAAGAAAGGCTTATTTGAAAGAATTCTTTATAGTGACTATCAAAACATCAACAAAAAAGATTTAGGATATTATCTTCAAAGACACAATAGTGATGTTGAAGATATGTCTTTTATGTTCTTTGAGTATTTTATAGATACACTAATCAATCTAATCTATACAATCATCTTGTTTGTATCCATGTTTATCATCTCTACCAAAATATCTTTAGTGATGTTGATAATCGTGCCGTTCTTTATCTTATCTAACATTAAATTGATACCAAAAATCGAAGCTAAGGCAAATGCTTATATGGAAAGCGAAGAAGAATTAAGCAATGAATTTGAAGCATCATTCAATAATAATCATGCGATAAGATCCTTGAGAAATGAAAAGATCATCTTTAACGATTATATGAATAAAAATCATAATGGTTATAAGGCAATGTTAAGTTATTCTTTAAGTGATGAAAAATACAACATTTTTATTGTAAATGGTTTATTAAACCTATGTATCATTTCGGTATATATCTTTGGAGCCTATTTAGCTCTTAAGGGTGAATTAAGTGTCGGTCAATTAACCACATTAGATATCTTTGTATCTAGAATATGGGATCCTATCGAATATTTCTTGGGCTTAAAAAAGAAAATTAGTAAGGCGAAAATTAGTGAAAAAAGAGTATTGGATGTCATCAACATTGAAGTTTATCATCATAATAATCTAAATAAAGATAACTTTAATGAAATTAGTATTGAGAATATCAATTTTGCCTATGATGATAAAAAGATACTTGATAAGTATAGATTAGATTTAAAGTCTAATAACATATATCTAATCAAAGGAAAAAACGGAAGTGGCAAAACTACATTGTTCAATATATTGAGTGGCATATATTTTGATAATGATTCTTTTATTATTGTTGATGGAGAAAGAATTGAAGACAAATTCGATTTCTTATATCGCAACATTTATTATGTTCCTTCAGAATTATATAAACTAAAAGGTACTATCAAAGATAATCTAAGTAATTATGATTATTGTCCAATCGAGAATCACAGCCTAGAAGATGATGTAAAAAGCTTATCAAGTGGTGAAACTAAAAAATTACAGTTATTGTTGTCTCTTGATAGAAAAGAAAAAATCATTATTTATGATGAACCTTTAAATTACTTAGATAAAGATAAATATCAAGATTTCTACAAAATCATCGAAAAAAGTAGAGATAATGGTCATATCATTCTTATCGCATCTCATGAAAAAATAAAAGATGTTGCTTATACAGAAGTCAACATCTAATTTAGTTACATATGCTTATCAATAAATTCATAGACATCTTCATAAACTTGTTCTTTATCAAGTTCATTTAATATTTCATGTCTATCAGTTGGATATAACTTAATAGAAACATCTTTAATACCCTTTGATTTAAAGGTTTCAAATGCCTTGGTAACACCCTTACCATAATTACCAACTGGATCATCATTACCAGCTAAGAAAATAATAGGTAAATCTTTTTCTACTTTATCAATATTACTTTCATCACATACATCATCAAGAACAGAGAAAACATTGTAATAACCATTTACAGTAAACATAAATGAACACTTAGGCTCATTAGAATACCACTCCACAATCTTTTCATCCTTTGTAAGCCAATCATTATGAGTAATAGAAGGCTCCCACTTCTTGTTATAAGAGCCAAGAGCCATGTTATTAACCAAAGAACTACGATACTTGCTTCCCTTAAATGTCTTGATGATATTGCATAATAACTTTCCTGTTTTAACCGCAATCTTAGGCTGCCAAGCAGTTCCCATGATGATTGCACCATCTAATTCATTCTTATATGTAAATAAATAACGTCTTGCATAGAAAGAACCCATTGAATGTCCCAAAAGGAAATATGGAATGTTTGGATATAAGTCTTTAGTGATTAAAGTTAGATGATGAAGATCCTCTAAAACCTTTAAATAGCCTTCATCTTCATGGAAATAACCCCAGTTATCTTCAGAAGTAACAGAACCACCATGCCCCAAATGATCATTACCAGTAACCAAAATACCTCTATCAGTTAAATATTTAGCTAATAATTCATAACGATCAATAAATTCAACCATACCATGAGATATCTGCAAGATAGCTTTTGGCTTATCTTCAGGTATATATCTAATAGCCCTAATATTTGTTACACCATCACTTGATAAAAAACTAAACTCTTCTTTTCTCATACACTTAACCTCTACTATGATTATATTATTTATCAAGAAATATTTTGATTGTCACATTGATGAAAGTATACAAAAAGAGGCATTTAAGCCTCAATTTTTGTGTTTTCCTCTTCCTCTAACTTACGATAAGCTACCTTACCAACTAGAGTCTTTGGAAGTTCAGTTCTAAATTCTATCTCTCTAGGCATTGCATACTTGGCAATATGTTTTTGACAATATGCCTTGATGTAATCCTTAGATTGTTCATTAGAAGGAACACCACTCTTTAAGACAATAAAAGCCTTAACCCTTTGCATACGATATGGATCAGGCACTCCAATTACACAAGACATAGAAACAATATCACAAGCGTCAATAATATTTTCAAGTTGAGCTGGATACACATTATAACCAGATGTGATAATCATACGCTTGCTTCTACCTTTAAAGAAAACAAAACCATCACTATCCATAACACCCAAGTCACCTGTATAAACCCAAGTTAAACCATCTTTATGTTTTCTTAAAGTATTAGCAGTTTCCTCTGGATGATTAATATATTCTTTCATAACCGTAGGACCAGCCAACAAGATTTCACCCTCTTGACCATATGGAAGTTCCTCATCAGTATCTGGCTTAACAATCTTGATATAAGTATCAGGGAAAGGCAGACCAATAGAACCTTCCTTATGCATATGAGTAGGAGTTAAACAACAAGCTGTAACTGTCTCAGTTGTGCCATATCCTTCTCTTACCTGGACTACAGCCTTGTGATCATATAAGAACTTATCTAATTTCTTCTTAAGTTCAATAGACAAAGAGTCACCACCTGAGAAAACACCCTTTAAACTACTTAAGTCAGCATTATCAAACTTAGGTAAACGAAGAAGTGCTTCATACAAAGTTGGAACACCCGCAATAAAGTTACATTTATACTTAGTAATTAACTTAGCATAAGATTCAGGAGTGAAACGAGGTACTAAAATACATCTACCACCAAAGGCTAACATTGAATGAATACATACACCAAGTCCAAATCCATGGAACAAAGGCATAGCACTCAACATCTTATCACCAGGTCTAAACATAGGATTTGTTGCGATGATTTGAGTAGCAAGCGCATTAAAGTTCTTATTAGTCAAAAGAATACCCTTAGTAACACCAGTAGTACCACCAGAATATAGGATAGTAGCTGGATCATCCGACTTTCTTTTTACCTTAATATCAAAGAATCTTGTCTTACCAAACTTCAAAAAATCATCCCAAAAAATAACTGGAGCATCACTTGGAATCTTCTCGATTTTTCTGCCTTCAGTTAACATATATCCCCATCTAAGTGGTTGACTTAGAGCGTCTCTAATACGGGCAATAATAATATTCTTAGCACAAGTATTAGCTCTAATCGCCTCAAACTTATGATAGAACTGGTCAAGGGTAACAACAGTCATACTCTCTGATTCATTGATATAGAACTCCAATTCCTTCTCAGAACTTAGAGGGTGAACCATATTAGATACAGCACCAATTAAATTAATCGCATAGAACATATAAATAGCTTGGGGACAATTAGGCATGGCAATAGTAACTTTGTCATTTTCTCTAATACCCAACATTGAAAGTGACTTGGCACATTGTTCAACATTTTTTAAAAGCTCTCTATAAGTAGTTGATCTACCCATAAAGTCAAATGCCACATAATTGGGATATTTCTTACCAATTTCCTCAACCATCTCATACATGGAACCATCAAAGTATTCCATAGTGAACGGAACATCACCTAGATTCTTTTTCCAAGGTGTCTTCACAGTAATTTCACTCATAATAACTCCTTAATAATCTACTTCTTGAGCTAAATTTTCTTCTAACAATTCAGGATTTTCCAATAATTTCTTCAATAATCGAATAGTCTTTGAATAATAATAACCATCAGCCAATCTTTCATCAATTGTTAGACCAAGATCAACTGTATCAACCATCTTTACATTTCCATTTTCATCATAAACCGGTCTTTTCTTAATCTCACCAATCAAAAGAATCATGGAACAAGTACCCCAATTAGTCAAATGGTGATAACCACTTTTCATCTTAATTGAACCAAGATTTGAAACTACACAACTTGAATAATAAGGGTCTGTTTGAATAAGCGACGCAGGCACAATACCATGTTTATCACACCACATCACCACATGTAACAAGAACTTTCCAAAGAAACGAGGGATTCTATTAAAGAAGTCCATCCCTTCAGTAGAAGCATCCTTCTTTTCACTTCTTGTGAAATCAACTTGTTTATGAATTGCATCATGGATGGTGTTGATATTATCATCATCTTTAGTATGCAAGAAGGCTAAAGCCTCAGCACCACCATCTTTAAATTGTTTCTTAACCACAAATGATAAACTAACTTCATTTCTTTGATAGAAGTTGCCATTGACGATAAAACGATTCATCTTGGGTCTTAAGGTGATGACTTTACTCATCGCACATACGATAATTTGGAATAAGTTGTACTTATATTCGATACCTTCATAATTCTTTTTCTTTAAGTATTCATTAATATTAGTTAAATCTATTGTTTCTGAAATGAATGCTTCATTATCACATCTATTAGGATAAATAACTCCTGTCACAAAATGTAGAGAGTCTAGTTCTCTTAATAATCTTCCGTCTTTTCTATCTCCAAACGCCATAAATATCCTCCAACTAACATTTCCTATTTTACTCAATTTGAGAAAAACAATAAATTTTTTTGTAGATTTTTAGGACGAAAAGCTACTTTTAAATGAAAAATTACACACTCTTTACTTTCAATTAATGTAGATATTTTATAAAATTGACTTAAGCAAGGAGAAAATTATGCCAACTACATATGCTCACTGGCGTTTTGGGGATAAGTGTATCAAGACATTGCCAGTAGAAATTCAAAAAATCATTAATGAAAATCGTCCCATATTTGATTATGGTGTCCATGGACCCGACATTTTCTTTTATTACAACTGTTTAAAGCACAATGATATCAATCAAAAAGGAACTGATATGCACGATACCAGTTACAAGGATATCTTAGCTATATTCAAATCTAATTATCTAAAGAATCAAGATGATAAGGATGCCAAGTTAGCTTACTTATTAGGTTTTACTTGTCACTTTACTTTGGATTCATATTGTCATGGCTATATTGAAATTAAAGAAGAAACTTCTAAGGTATCTCATGGCAAGATAGAGTCTCAATTTGACCGTTATCTTTTAATTAAAGATGGTTACAATCCGGTGAAGAAATCAGTTACTTTTTCATTAAAGCCTGATAGAAAGATGGCAAAAGATATTTCTGAATTATTTGGTGATGTTGATGAAGAAACGGTATACAAAACTATTAAGGATCAAAAGAAATATCTTGATTTATTAAAAGACAGCAACTGTATAAAAAGATTTATTTTAAATACAGGTATGGACTTAGCTCATTGTAAGGACTTTAAGGATTTATTATTGACTACTAAAAACGATCCTAGATGCTTAGATTCTAGCTTAAGACTTGATAAATATTTTGATAAGGCGGTTGAGCATTATCCAATATTGGCTCAAAACTTAATTGATTATCTAAACAACAAAGAAGAACTTCCACCTTATTTCAAACATGACTTCACTCCTAAAGAGGATTATAGAAGTCTTCCAGTATTGAGTTATGAAGAAGAAAAGAAATATGAGGTAAAGGATCTACAAGATTAGGGTAAATTTATGAATTTATTAAAGAAATTAAACAACTTAAAAGCTTTTAGGGGCCTAAATGAAAAAGAATTTGCGTGGGTACTATATGATGTAGGTAACTCAGCATATACAATGTTAGCTTGTTCACTTATTCCTATTTGGTTTAAACAAACAGCTATTGGAACTGCACCTGGTCAAATCTCAAGCGATAACGCTACTGCTTATTGGGCACTGGCAACTTCTCTTGTAACAGTACTTGTTGCCTTCATCGGTCCAATTTGTGGTGTGTTGGCAGATCATAAGGATACAAAGAAAATCGTTTTCCAAACAAGTGTTGCGATTGGTATTATCGCTTGTATCTTAAATGGTTTAGCTAATACATGGTTTATCTTTTTAGGTATTTTTGTCGTTACTAAGATTGCTTATCAAGCATCATTGACTTTCTATGACTCAATGTTAAATGATATTACCAGTGAAGAAAGAGCTGATGAAGTATCTTCTTATGGTTATGCATGGGGTTATATCGGTTCTTGCATCCCATTCTTGTTGGCACTTATCGCTTATTGTTTAAGTGGCGGTGTTAGTGAAGATTTAATGTTATTTTCACCAAAACTTGGTATGATTATTGGCTTTGTAGTAACAGCCTTATGGTGGCTTGTTGTATCATTTCCACTTATCAAAAACTATAAACAAGTTAATTATGTTGAAGATACTAAGGGTGGCATTTCAAAAGCCTTCAAAAAGATTGGTAACACATTAAAAAGAATTGCCAAGGAAGATAAGAAAGTGTTGTATTTCTTGATTGCCTTCTTCTTATATATTGATGGTGTAGGTACTATCATCGATAACTGTATCAACCTAGGCACTGACTTAGGTTTAAATACAGTAGGACAAGTAGTATTCTTGTTACTAACACAAGTGGTTGCTTTTGGTGGTTCTTTATTCTTTGCGAAATTAAGTAAGAAAAAGGATACTGTAGAACTTATTAAGATTTGTATCATAGGTTATACTGCCGTATGTCTATATGCCCTAACTCTTACAAATATTTGGCAATTTGCGATTATGGCCTTCGGTGTAGGATGTTTCCAAGGTTCTATTCAATCACTTTCTAGATCATATTATGCAAAGATTATTCCAAGCGAAAATAGTGGTGAGTACTTTGGTATCTATGATATCTTTGCCAAGGGCGCTTCTTTCTTAGGTTCATTTGTAATCTTCGTGGTTAAGAAGATTGGCATCAAAACAGGTGGTGTCTTTACTTTCTTTGGTGTAACCATTAAGTCAATCAATGTTGCGGTTGGTCTACTTGCAGTCTTCTTTATCCTAGGTTATATCTTTATTGGTAAGGCTGATAAACAAGAAAAAATTAATTAAACAAGGTATGTTAAAAGCCATCAGATGATGGCTTTTAGTATGCTTAACTATTTAAGAATTCTTTGATTTCATCAAAATGACTCATCGCATCAAAGTAACCTAGATAATATAAATCGCTTAACTTATCCAAGTCCTTTTCAAGTCTTGTGATTGTAACAGGTCGACTCGGTGTTAAACTATAGACTTTCTTTTGTAGCACAAGTTGATCAATTAAATCACAGTCATCATTATAACCTGTATTAGCATTCATATAACTTTCCACAAAATTTGGATAATCAGCATATTGTTTCTTAACAATCTCAACCTCCTTACCAACAGGTTTACGACGATAGTCGGATTGTCTTGTACCGATAAAGATAATCTTATCATTCTTATCTTCGATAGCTTTTCTAATTGGAATTTTAGTGGCAATACCACCATCTAGATACTTGTTGCCATTGATTTCTACCATCTTAGAAATAATTGGAAGACTTGCGGAAGCTTTAATCGCATCATAGAAAATCTCTCTTCCCTCTTTATTAGTGAAATAATCTGCTTTACCAGTTTCCACATTAGTCGCAACAATATTTAGATTACGATCACCCTTGAATATTTTTTCTTCATTTAATGGATAAATCTCTGCTAAATCCTCAAACATAAATCTAAAACCAATTAAACTGCCAGATTCGCGAAAAGCTTTTAGACCAACATATCTTTTTTCATTTCTAAATTCTAATATCAACAATGCACTTCTGCCAAAAGCGCCAGCAATATAGTTAGTAGCCGTTAAAGCACCCGCAGAAACACCATAACAAGTTTTGATATTAAGATTATGTTCCATGAAATAATCAAGCACCCCAGCCGTATAAATGCCTCTAAAGGCACCACCTTCAAGCACAAGACAGCCTGGAGTAATATCTCCATCAAAGTACTTAACTTTTAAATTATTTATATTTTTAAATTCTGCCATTTTCCCTAGCCTTTCTTTTGAATTTCTTAATCATAATTTTTATATCAAGACTATTATAATAAATATTCACATAACCTATCAAAGACATCGCCTTGGCTTTTAAAATCTCTGAATCACCAGAAACATAAATCAAAGCCTTTGCCTTACCATTTTTAGCCTCTTGAATTAAATTAGCACAGGCTGAATTACCATCAATTGCCAATACAATAGACGGTCGTCTTTCAAATATCTCATAATTAAATGACTTATAAATGCCCATTCCTAGGTTTTCAGTAGAAACAACACAATAAATATTGGTCTTTTCGATCTTTTTAATCTCTTTTGATGTAAGAGAATGAGGAACAATGGCATAGATTTCAAAACCCCTATTATGGTCAATTAAATACTTTTCATAGCCACTAATTTTGTGTCCTACCACAAAATAGAATTTCTTAGGATCTAGAGAATATAATAGTTCATCTAACATATCTAATTGAAAATTGTCTAACTTAACACTGCGGTTATCTTGATTAAAACTGCCACCAGCTAAGATAATTGGCATCTTATCAAGTGGAAAGTCTTTAATTCTATCTTTTAAAGCTTCTGAAGATAAATAAATATCTTTATTTTCATAAGCTAAATTAACTGTTTCTGTTTTATTGATTTCAATTAAGTCTTTAATATATTCACCAATATCCTTGTTTTCAGGATTAAATAGTTTAGTCTTTCTATCAAATGATTTTTCACTATCTTTGATTATTTTATCTTCAGTAGCACACATCAATTTAAAATCATCAGAATGTAATTTTAATAAAGATCTTAGAGCCAATTCTTCATCAAGTGAATTAGTTCCATAGATACCACAGCCATCTGACCCTTGAACGGCACTAACACCATTTTTTAGGAATTCTTTGATTGGATGAGCATCTAAGACAGTTAAATTGTTTAATCTAACATTGGAAGTTAATTGGAATTCAAGAATTACATTGTTTTGTTTAAGCTTTCTAATTAAATCCTTGCCCTTTTTAGTCTTTAAACTAGTTGTATAAATACCATGACCTATACGAAGTTTAGGCATTTTTTGGCCCTTGTCCAAAGAATCTAAGACGATATCAACAGCTCTTGTGACATTGTCTTTTAAAGAATCATTTTCACCAGCATGGATTCTAATGGTGAAATAAGGATCAGTTTTACTATAGGCTACAAGTTCTCTAATAACCGGTTCTAGTTCCCCAATATCATTTATTTCTTCACCAACAAAGTCAGCACCCACAACATATGGATCCTTACATACAGCTTTTAAGACATCTAGGTTATTTCTTAGATAGTTATCACTTGTTATCTTATCTTTAACAATAGTTAATGGAATTCTTCTTAAAGCCGCCAGAAATCTTATCTTAACGCCTGTTTCCTTATAAGCTAAAGGAAGTATTTTATGATAAGATTTGATTTCCTTAAGCATTTCTTCATTTCCCTTAACTAGAGTGGTATTAGATATTTCTACATAATTAATGCCCAAAGCCTTATACATTCTAGCAATCCATAATAATTTATCTTCTAATAAAGTATTATCTTTATAATCAGGATTTGATGCATCTAATAACATTTTATTTAAATATCTTGATACATCTTTGTCTTGTATCTTGTCGATATTTTTAAGAGTAATCTTTTTATCTGAGTCTATGCCCTTGGCAAAGACATAACGATATAAGTATAGCTTTTCAAGGTTTGTGAAAACAGCTTGGCCATCTTTTAAAATTGATAAAGAAACTCTAATCTTGTTGATGTTGTAAGCTGCATCTTGATAGTTATTTAAGATTAAATCAGCAAAGTTGATAAAAGTATTATCGTCAATTTTGCGATCTAAATATTTACCCACCAGATTCGAGCCCAGATTTGAGCCCGTAAAATCCTCTGCGACCTTTTCTCTTTTATTTTCCAACATCTTATATTGTCTATCATTTAACTTCAAACCAAGTTTCTTAATGTAGTAATATGGATACCTAATTTGGTGATAGATACCAAGAGCAATTAAAATATCTGGATATAAATTAGCGTTCATATGCGTATGAACATCAGTTTTAAACTTAAATTCCTCTTCAATATAAGTTCTAATCAAAACATCATTTAACGCAAGATCACACTTTTTTGTCTGTGACATTAGGGTCTTTGAAATAGCTGGAACTAAGGCTCTAGGTAAAATATTACCTTTAGAGTTAATAACAGCTACTGTTTTATTATTGAATTTAAGAATATGAATATGTTTGTTTTCTTCATTAACATAAGTTGGTACCTTTCCTCTTATTTGTAGAAGTCCATCCTCGCCCATACTTAAAGGAAGTTTACAGATACTTGCAAGGTTTCTAATCAAGTTTCCACTTGAATGATTAGGCGTTCTTAAAATATAGTAATAATTATTTTTATCAAGATAAAAGTCAATTACTATATCTTTTTCTAAATCCAAATAAAACGTATCAAAGTATTTCATATTATTTTGCCTTAGGTAGATTCCACTTATATTTTATCGCTAACATTCTTAATGTAAATATAACAAAAAAGGTAACTATAATCGATAGGTTATCGTTTATTTTAAACAAGAAGAAGGAAGTGATAGAACCTATAATTGCTGCACAAGCATAGAAGTGTCTTGTGAAGATTGCTAGGTCTATGTGGGCAAAGATGTCTCTTAAAGCACCACCACCTACCGCAGTTAAAGTTCCTATGAATACCGATAAGAAGAAATTATTGTAAGCTAGTGTTGTTTCAACCCCAACTACTGTAAATATTCCAAGTCCTATCGCATCCATAATTTGAATAGATAATTCTGCTTTTTTAAAGTAAGCTCTTGGTTTTGACATAAAGCAAGCTAGTGCAAAGGCAAAGGCCAATATCAAAGTAATTGGGTTGTTGAAAATTGTTGGTGGGTGAATGCCTAATATGGCATCTCTTAAAATACCGCCTCCTACCGCAGTAGTTAAACCAAGCATAACAACACCAAAAATATCCATTCTGTTTTCAATACCCACCATAGCTCCAGAGATGGCAAAAGCAATGGTTCCAATGTATTCTAATAGATTTAAAAATGTCATAATTAATTCTTTTTAAAGATAGTTGCAACCTTATTATTCATAACATCAACTTGTTTACGACGATTATTATTATCGTTAACTAAAGAATTGTAGTAATCATCTATTTCTTGCATTTTATTTGTAAAAATAGTAATTACCGCAAAACGTTTCATATCAATTTCATCATTAATCACATTGAATTTTTGATTAATCTCGTCGATCTTCTTGTTGATTGTATCGATATCATTTGTGACATATGATGTTTCTTCTAATTCCGCTTCTTGTTCACTTAAGAAAATTTGATTTTCTCTATCGATATTTTCAAGATGCATCTTTTCAAGAACTTCTTTATCTTCATTGAATTTATTTTCAAGTTCAGCTAAACGTTCTTCATATAAAGTTTTCTCTTCATCAATATTTTTAATGTTTAAATCAATTTTGTATCTTAAGTTAGCTTGTCTTTCTTTTTCCTTAACTATTAATTCCTCGTACTTATCACTAATTTCTTTGATTTGTGATTCATAAGTATTTGTGATAGTTCCTTTAGAATTAACATTTTCTTCGAATTCCTTGGCGATTTGTTCAAGTTTTTCTTTCTTATATTCATTAAGCGTCTTAACAGCTTCTTGGTGAGTGTTGTTTAATTCATCAATCTTTTCTTTGAATTCAGAAGCTAAAATTAACATAATGTCTTCTTTTTGATCATTCTCATTTTTCAACACAAAAGGTCTAACTTTAACAAGTTCATCATACGTATCAAAGGCATTAACTAGTTCTTTTTTAATATCATTAACTTTTTTAGCGAACGTATCGTTTAATTCATTTTGTTTAAGAACGATATTAGCAATTTCTTCTTTTAGATTGTTGATATAAGTACTGGTTTGGTTCTTTAATTCTTCAAATTTTTGGTTTTGTTCATCAACATAGTTTTCATAGCCCTTATTCGCATCATCAAAGTCTCTAGCTAATTGGTAACGTTTTTCAATTAGTTCTTTCTTGGTGTTATGAAGGTTATTTAATGTTGACTTGTTATTTTCTCTTAATTCCTTAAGAGCCTTATCGTAATTACTCTTTAAAAGTTCTGTTTCTAAATCATTCTCTTTTTGTTTAGCTTGGATTAGATTTTGCCACTCACCTCTTTTTAGTACAGCTTCGTTTTCTGCATTGTTTAATTCATCAGCGGTTTCTCTAGTACGCGCAAGTTGTAGCTTGTAAGATGCAGTATATTCATTTTCAAGTCTATTTTTACGGTTCTTGATATCAGTTAAAAGGTCAGCACATTCAATCTTTAAAAGTTCTAGTTCTTTTTCCTTATTAGATATCTCAATATTGTTTTCTTGAACATAATTATCTTCTTGATGTTTTAAGTCAAGTTTCTTAATATTGAATTCATCTTTATAGTAAGTCATGACTTCTTTTATTTCGTCATCATTTACATTCGTAATATAAGCTAGTTCGTTATCTAAAGCTTCTTTGAATTCTTTAATTTCTTTTAGTTTGTTATCTAAATTATTTTTATAAATATTTAATTGATCTTGATGATTGTTTTCTAATTCTTCTAGCTTTTTCTTTTCTTCGGCTAATTTGTCAAGTAATGAAACTTTTATTTCTTGATTTTCATCTTTAAACTTAGCGATTTCTTCGTCTTTTTCCTTCTTCTTTTCATCCAAAATCGAGATTACAGAAGTGAGAGTTGTTTCTCTATCAGCATTTGAAATCGTTAAATCATTGAGAATCTTTTCTTCTTTTTTCTTTCTATTTATGAATTCATCAGTTATTTTAGCTTGTTTACTTTCATAATTAGTCTTTAGAGTTTCTAAAGATTCTTCTTTTTTCTTATCAAGTTCAACTAAAAAGGCATTGAAGTTTGCTTCTTCAACATTAAGTTCATCTTTTAAAGCTTGGATGTTCTTTAATAAGTCACTTCTAGTGCTTTGTAGCTTGGCTACATCAGCATTGAAATTATCTTCAAGTTCGATATTATTGGCATCAATAAAAGCTTTTTCTTTTTCAAATTTAGCCTTTTCATCTTCTTCTTGTTTATTTAAAGAAGTAAGTTTTTCTTGGTGTTGGTTTGTAAGATATTCGATTCTTTGTTCAAAAGATTTTTGTAGTCTTTCGACATCTGCATGATAATCAGCTTCTAATTCTTGATCTTTCTTTTTAAATTCAGCCTCAATTTCAGCAACCGCTTCATCATATTTGGCTTTTAAATCTTCTTTTTTTCTTAGCAAATCTGCAAGTAATTTTTCATTTTCTTCTTTAGCCTTTACAGAAGTTACATTAACAAGGGTAAAAATCTTTTCTTGAATAACTTGGATGTTATTGTTGATTCTTTGTTTTTCTTCTTCAAATCTGTTCTTAAGATTTTCTTTTTCAGCATCTGAATTGGAAACATATGTTTCAATGCTTGCTTGAATGGCTGCAATTTTAATGTTAAGACTGTCGATTTTATCATTAACCGCATTCTTGCTGTTTAAAATGGTTTCGATAATCTCATCGTTTTCTGTCTTATATTCATCAATTTTCTTTTTATATTCATTCTCTTTTATTTCAAGAGAGTTTAAATATTCATCGTTTAATTCTTTTATCTTGTTTTTTAAATCATCGATTTTTTGTTTATAGTCTTTGCTTAGGGCTGTATATTTATTTTCTAATTCCTCATTATCGTTCTTTAAAAGTCCGATGGCCTGTTGAGCTTGATTAAAACGATCGTTATAGCGATCTAATAAATAAGTTTTTCTTTTTTCAAATTCAGCTTTTTCAATTTCGACCTTTTGTTTAAGAACTTGTAGTTCTTTCTCATGATTTTCTTTTTCATTAAGGTACTTTTGATCTAAATTTTCTACAAATTCTGAGAATTGTTTTTTAAAATCTTCACTTCTATTTTTTAATTGTTCTTCTAGATTTGCTAGAGTTGCTTTTTCCTTATTTGTAAGAATACTAGCTAATTCATTTAATTCAGCTAGAGTCTTAGCATATTTTTTTTCTGCTGCGATTCTAATATTTGTTTCTTCATCCTTTTTAAGAGATAAAGTATTTTTAATTTTTTCATTCTCACTATTTAATATAGATATTTCATTGTCATAAACAGTTTGAAGTCTTTGGAATTCTAAATCATTGTTAGTTTTTAAATCTTCCTTGGTTTTTAATAGTTGCTCTTTTTTGAAGCATAAGGCATCGTAATCTTTTTCTAAACGTAATAGTTCTTCTTTTTTAGCATTTATTTTTTCAGTTTGAGTTTTAATAATTTCAGCTTCTTTTTCTTTATTAGCAGCTTCAATTTTTGCTAGCGCTTCTTCTTGACTAATTTTATTCTTTTCTATTTCTTTTTCTAGAGATTTAATTTCTTGATTATATGAGTCTTTTATTTCTTCTATTTTTTTAGTTCTATCATTCTTTTCTTGTTTAAGACTTATGATTTCGCGGTTTGTTTCATTATCAAAATTAGCAGCTTTAATGTTGAATGCTTCGTTTTGTTGATCTCTTTGTTTTTTTAGTTCTTCTAATTGTTGTTCATAAGAAAGACGTAGTGCTTCATTATCGTTATATTCTTTTTCGATTCCTTCACTAAATTTATTTATATAAGTATTTTTTAGCTTGTCCTTCTTTACATCCAATTGAGACATTTTTTTGTCAGAACTAGCTTTTAAGGTACTTATCTTTTTATCAGCAGAAGCAAGTTGAGTATTTAATTTTTCTTGTTCCTTTAATAAAAATTCTTTTGAAGTAGTGTGTTTATTTTTTAATTTATCAATTCTTTCGTTATGAAAAAATTTTATTTCTTTATTTTCGTTATTAATTGAAGCAATATCACTTCTAAGTTCTTTGTTGGCGTTTTTTGTTTCGCTAATGTTAGTATTTACCGCATCAATAGTAGTTTTTTCGTTGGTTTGTTTACTGAATAAATTAGTACTTTTTCTCATAAATCTGCCCTCTATTAAAAAAAGAAATAGGTATTTCCTGATAAAATTATACTGTTTTTATAAATATTAAACAAATTTTGTATTGCATTTTGTAAAAGTTTCTAGTATGATAATAAAGCGCAGTGATGAAGTGGTTCCTTAGCCAAGTGGTAAGGCAATAGACTGCAACTCTGTGATCGCCGGTTCGAATCTGGCAGGAACCTCCATTTAGTGGGGATGTGGCGGAATGGTAGACGCGAGGGACTTAAAATCCCTTGGTAGCAATACTGTGAGGGTTCAACTCCCTCCATCCCCACCACTAAACAGCGTAAACAAAATGTGCGCCCATAGCTCAACTGGATAGAGCGTTTGACTACGGATCAAAAGGTTGCGGGTTCAAGTCCTGCTGGGCGCGCCAAAAACTTAAAATTTCTTTTTTTTCTCGGGATGTAGCTCAGCTTGGTAGAGTACTTGATTTGGGATCAAGGTGTCGCAGGTTCGAATCCTGTCATCCCGACCATTAAATTTATTTATTTGGCTAGGTAGCTTAGTTGGCTAGAGCAATCGGTTCATACCCGGTAGGTCGTGGGTTCGAGTCCCACCCTCGCCACCAATTAGTTAGTCGGACCCTTAGCTCAGTTGGTCAGAGCTTCCGGCTCATAACCGGGTGGTCGTAGGTTCGAGTCCTACAGGGTCCACCAATAAGTAAACTAAAAGAATTTTAAATTATGGAGGAATACCCAAGTGGCTGAAGGGTCCGGTCTTGAAAACCGGTAGGTCAGGAAACTGGCGCCTGGGTTCGAATCCCAGTTCCTCCGCCATTTCTATTAAAACTTATTAAGTTAGAACTGGAATTCGAACACTTAATATGTTATTATAGAAAAGCAACATCGCGAGGTAGAGCAGCCTGGTAGCTCGTCGGGCTCATAACCCGGAGGTCGTTGGTTCAAATCCTTCCCTCGCAACCAATGGTTCTGTAGCTCAGTTGGTAGAGCAATGGACTGAAAATCCATGTGTCGCCAGTTCAATTCTGGCCGGAACCACCATTAGTTAATAAAGTGCCTTAAATAGGCACTTTTTTAATGTTTGGCCACGAATTGCGCACGAATTTATATATAATTAATGTTTATCTTTTAGGCATCTGAATTTTCCCTTGTTTTTATTAGATCTAAAATACAAATCCTTATTCTCTTTTGTACAGTATATTCAAAACTCCTCATGGTTATTAACATGAGGAGTACATCATCATTCATTAGTTTCTAAAGCCTTATAATATATCAACATCATAAATGTAGAAACAATAAGTCCAATATAGAATTCAGGAAAAGCCATATCAAGACTTGTCTTTAAACTTATTTGAGGTGTAATTGTGTAAGTATACCAAGTAAAGAACATAAATAATTCTGATAGTACCATACCAATTGTCCCAATACCACTTATCCATTCATCAGTGAATAAACCAATCACAAATATCACTAGTGATAACATCCCTATTGGATTTGTAAGATTAATAATACCAGAGATTTCTTGTACACCCTTCATACCACCATATTGATTAAGCAACATCGGTGATAAACTAGCGATAAATAATAACGATAATAAAACTTTCTTTTTCATTTTGACCTCCTATCTTCTAATTTGATTTAGATTTAATCTTCTAGTATGAGCAATTGGTGTCCACTCAACTTTCTTAAATAAAGCAACAATTGTGATTGGCATATACGTAAGCATAAATATTGGACAAGTAAAGATATAAATAATCTTCTTCAAATTTGTACAATAAATATTCTTCCATTCCTTTAGCGTTGTTAATAGGGAGATAATGAACAATATAAGATACATCCCTAAGAAGACATTAAACAAACTACTAAATAAATATATAAATGAATTGTTTAATAAGAAGCGATCAAGAATATAAGCTATATTAACAACAAAACTAATAAAACTTATTATTCCTGCAGGAGCCGAGTTCATTAGCATGTCATAGCTTGAGAAATCACCCTTAATGACCTTTTTAATAAGCTCTAAGCCATATTTGTTTAAAACTTGAATTATCCCCTTAGACCATCTTAATCTTTGATTAAAAGACTGTTTAAAGCTTGTAGGCTGTTCATCATAAACAACCGCCTTATCAGCATAGCCAATCTTTATATCCTTCAGCACACTATCAACGCTGAATTGAATATCTTCTGTCAACAAGAAATAGTTCCACCCATCATTGTTTTCTATCAATTCATTTGAAACCAAGAAACCAGTGCCACTTATTGCACAACTAGAATTTATAATCATTCTAGAAGTATTCAAATGAGCAGATTCATGTAAATACCACAAACCATAACCAGCACTAATCCAGTTATCACCATAATTTTTAGAATTACGATAAGAGGTAACTGCTTGATAACCTTCATTGTATACTCTATTAATTTCCTTAACAAAGTCTTTATCTACAATATTATCGGCATCAAACACAAGATATGCATCATAGTGCTTGTTTGTTTGTCTAATCTTACTTAACAAATAATTTAAGACATAACCCTTACCTACTTCAACAGAATTAAATCTTTTATATACAATAGCACCCTTTTCTTTAGCAAGCTCATAAGTATTATCGCTACAGTTATCTGCACAAACATAGATATCAACATAATCACTTGGATAGTTTTGATTCTTAAGACTATCTATAAGATTGCCAATGACTTGTTCCTCATTTCTAGCCGCAATTAGAATCGCATATCTATTTGTTTTATCATTAATAACTCTTGTCCTATTTCTTACAAATAATGGCAAGAATAAATATAATGCCTGATATGTATAACATAAGATAAATATAATAGTTACAATTTTATTAAAATAGTCAATATTCATAAATCTACTCCCTCTGTATTATTTGTACTATCTGTATTAATTGTATTAGTCATTATATTTATTTGTCAATAAAAAAGTTCACTAGCGTTCACGTTAATAGTTAGCCAGATGTGGCTAGCTATTTTTATATTAGCTTAAGATATAATTTAAGTAATGATAGATACTAACTTCCATAATGGTTCAACAAATAATAGTAACTATGATAGCTTTGATTCTTATCTAGAAAAATATAAAGGTGATAAACCTAAGTTTAAATCAATCATATGGAATAAGTGTAAAAATTAAATACGAAATTTGACATAAAAAAAGTGGTTG
>URCJ01000015.1 GCA_900546285.1 uncultured Solobacterium sp.
AAGGCGACAGAAAGGCGCCTTAATGGTAAAAATTATGAATGAGAACGTCTTTAAAAGAAATGAATTATTAGCAGCTAGTGTTATTAAAGAATTAGAAACAAGAAATATTAAAGGATACTATGCTAAGGATAAGGAAGAAGCTTTGAAACTTGCTTTAGAATTAATGCCAAAGGGTTCTAGTGTTACTATGGGTGGTTGTCAAAGTGCTATTGATATTGGCCTTGTTGATGTTATTAACAATAGTGATGATTATAACTATATTGATAGAAGCAAGTTAGACAGAAGAGAAGCTCTATTAAAAGGATATGGTGCTGATATCTTCTTATCTAGTGTTAACGCAATGAGTCAAGATGGAATCTTGGTAAACATTGATGGTAATTCTAATAGAGTATCTTACATTTGCCAAGGTCCTAAGAAAGTAATCTTTATCGTTGGTATTAATAAAGTATGCCCTGATCTAGATACCGCAATGAAAAGAGCTAGAAATGTTGCGGCTACTACTAACGCTCAAAGATTTGATGTTAATACACCATGTAAACAAACTGGTAAATGTTATAACTGTAAGTCAATGGACACTATCTGTTGTCAGTTCTTAATCACTAGATTCTCTCGCCATAGCGACAGAATGCATCTTATTCTAGTTAATGATGAGTTAGGATTCTAAATAATCCTTTGTTATGGTAGTCCTAATAAAATAATCAATCCAACATTTGGTGATGATTTTTATTTACTTGAAAATCTTGAATTAGCCAAAGAATATTCTACAGCTAATCTCTATAATACTAATGCATATGTTCATACATATAAGTTAGATACAACTGATTTAAAAATATTAGACTTTACTGAATACAATGTTCTTAGTTGTTTAGCTGAATTGATGAAGCATAGAGATGCTGATGATTCCAAATGATATGTGGTATTATCTAAAGAATTCATTAATGAGTATGGGATTGCCACTAGTGAATACGATGTCATTAAGGGCTAGAGAGCTAATGCTTCTTATTTCTATATTGCGAAAGAATTTGTACGTGATAATGTAGATTTTGGAGGAACTCTTATCTCTTGACGATTTAGGCATACAATACTGTCTTAAATCTCTAAAAGCATTTAATAATATAAAAGAATTAGAAAACGATTTAGTTGCCGATCGAATAAACAAATATCTAAAATACTAGTAAAAAAACAAAAGATGAATCATGATATTTTTCCATTATGCCATGATTCATCTTTACTAATTTTAAGAGCTATAAACTGAATAATTATTAAATAGTTTTAAAACTTACATAGTTTGCTTGACAAAATCTAAGTTTGTCCAACTTTAGGGGTTCACTTCATTAAAGCCTCTTTTTATAGAATACCAAATTATAGCTTTCTTATGTGATAAATTGTCTTATTTTGTATAATACTATAAGACTTTTCCATTACTAGCGATTACTTCTTTGTACCAATCAAATGACTTCTTTTTACTTCTTTCTAAAGTTCCTTTTCCTTGATCATCTTTATCAACATAAATAAATCCATATCGCTTTTTCATTTCACCTGTGCCTACGGAAATAATATCAATAGGTCCCCAAGTAGTATATCCAATCACATCAACATAATCTTCTTCTACTGCTTTTTCTACCTGTTTAATGTGACTTCTTAAAAATTCTATACGCTTATTATCTTCAAGATATCCATTTTCATCTGGATGTTCATCTAATCCAATTCCATTTTCAACAATAAACAATGGTAATTGATATCGATCATATAGTTCATTTAATGCGATTCTCAATCCAATTGGATCAATAGGCCAATCCCAATCATTTCTTTCTAAATAAGGATTATCTCTTGTAACAATACAATCATAAGTATTATCAGCTTTTGCTATAGATGTAAAATAATAACTAAATGCAATATAATCAACCGAACCTTCTTTCAAAATATCTGCGTCTTCATTAGATATTTTCAATGTAACTCCTAAACGCTTCATTTGAGCAAAACATAAATTTGTGTAATACCCCTTAGCCATTACATCAGTATAGTACCAGTTTTGCATCATTTGAAATCTAAGCGCTAATTGGTCCTCAGGCCTAGGTGAATTGGCGTAAGTTGTAGGATATTGAACCATACACCCTACTTTATAATCAGGATCTATCTCATGCGCTAACTTTACAACTTTTGCTGATGCAACAAACATATTATGACTTGCAATTACTTTTACTTCATTTGGATTTTCGCCTTCTTTAAACCTAAGTCCTGCTTGGAAAAATGGCTCTTTCTTATTCATCGTCTCGTTTATTTCATTAAATGTCATCCAGTATTTTACTTTTCCTTTGTATCGTAAAAATACTGTTCTACAATAATTCACAAAAAAATCGATAAGTTGTCTATTTCTCCAACTTCCATAGTGATTAACTAAATAAAGTGGAGTTTCATAGTGTGATAAAGTGATTACCGGTTCTATATCATTTCGTAGCAATTCATCAATAAATTTATCATAGAATGCTAATCCAGCTTCGTTGGGTTCTTTTTCATCTCCATTTGGATAAATTCTAGGCCAATTGATAGAAAAACGTAAACATTTGAATCCCATTTCTTTAAATAAAGCAATATCTTCTTTATAGCGATTATATGAATCTATTCCTTCATGACTTGGATAATAAACATCTTGATGAACATAATCATGAATTAAACGTGGGACACGATGGGCTCCAGCTGTTTGCACATCAGCAATACTCAAACCTTTCCCATCAACATTATAAGCACCTTCCCATTGATTTGCAGCTACTGCTCCACCCCACAAAAAATTATCTTTCATATATTTAATGTTATCCTATGCATCTTCTTCTACTTCATTTTCATTCTTTTTGTTTGCCATAATAACAAATGGAGCATAAATAAGGAATGCAACAATGATATTAACTGCAACTAATACTAATGCTGAAATTTGTCCATTATAAGCTATGAATTGTTGAATAAACATTGGTAAACCAGCAACTGATTCAACATAATTTGGTGTTAGGAATCCAGATTTTATAGCAAAGAAACCAATATTAGTTGTAACTAGTGGAGCCAAGACAAACGGAATTAAATATGTAGTATTTAACATAATAGGTAATCCAAATACTACTGGTTCTGAAATCCCACAAATTAGAGGCAGCATAGAAATCTTACAAATTTGTTTTTCTTCTTTCTTTTTAGAAAAAGCTAAGATGGCTAATGCTAGAGAAATGACTATTCCTCCACCACCAAGGTTACAAAATAAATGCATAAACGCTGTTGTATAGGCCTCTTCAGGCATTAAACCTGCACCAACTGCAGCAATATTTGCTGCTAAAGCAGCTGCTCGCACAGGTTTAACAATTGGATTTAAAGCAAAAGTACCATGAATACCACACCACCATAATAATTGTGTAAAAATTACAATTAAACTTACACCAAGTTGAGATCCAACAATTGAACTAAAAGGTTTTTGAATTACTGTATAAATAATATCATTTAAATATATGCCTGTTGATCCATAAAGAACACCAGCAGCGATACCAAATGCAAAGATTGTAATACAAGCTGGAATAAGAGCATTAAAACTGTTTGAAATCATTGGTGGAACTGAGCTAGGTAATTTAATCTTAATCTTTTCATTTTTCATTAAAGCTGAGAAAAGAGTAATTGATAAGATACTAGCAAAAAAGCTTAAAAACAATGATGATGCCCCTAAATTAGAAGCAATAGATTCTGGATTTAATAGTGTTAAGAAACAGCATCCCGCCAAAATCATTGTTACTAATGGTTTTTGACCATTTTTATTTCCCAATAAATATCCAACAATTAATGTAGTCCAAAGTGCCATACCATTAATGCATGCATAATTCACTGTAGAGAACATGCCAGAATAATTGCTTAACCATTCGAAACCACTTATACCAGCTAATCCATTACTTCCGCAAATATAAATATTAAATAATAGAGCAAATGATCCAGCAATAATTATTGGCATCATAATTGTAAACGCATCTCTTATGCATGATATATATTTATTTTTATTCATGAAGTCTGCCAAAGGCACCATCCATTTATCCATAAAATTAGCAAATTTTTCCATACTTTTATATTCCTCCTATAAATTATTTATTTGCCTAACAATTTTTCAGCAGTTTTCAATACTCCTGCACCATTTAAACGACCATAATCCATTGCATTTATAACATCAACTGGTTTTCCTACTGCAATCTTTTCTACATTGTCCTTCTCTAATCGAACTTGTGGACCAAGTAAAATAACGTCGCATTTATCTAAATTATTTGCAATAGACTCAATAGGGCAAGCCAAAATATTATAATCCTTCCCTTGTTCTTTTGCGGCTTGTTTCATTTTTTCAACTAGCATACTAGTAGACATACCTGCACAACACGCTAAAATAATGTTCATATAAATTTTCCTCCTTTATTTATTTTTTTAAACTTTCTTTTAGATGGTATAACTCTTTATAAACTCGTATCATACTATTTACGTGATCAATAGCCAATGTTGCCGTTGTTAAATGATCCTGAGCATGCACCATGATTAGTCCAAATTGTTGTTGATCACCTCTTGCTTCAGCTTGAATCAAATCAGTTTGCATTTGATGGGCTTGCCTTAAATCCTCCTTGGCTTTTTGAACAAATTCTTCTGCCTGCTCAAATCTATACTCACTGGCAAGTTTTTCGGCTTCTTTAGTATTGTTTCGAGCATTTCCTGCATTCAGAATTAACATAAAAGCAGTTTCATTAATATCCATTACCTTTTCCTCCTGACACCAAAATCATAAATCTAGTACTGTTTTGTTACAATATAAGTATTTGAAAGAATATTACGTCAATTTTTTGTGATGAAATTACAAAAAAACTAAGTTCTAATTAGATAGAAGACTTTGTAATAATGGGGAGGTTATTTGATGTTTACACAAAGAGAGAAAAAAATATTAGAATTTTTAAAGGATAAAGAATATTGTGTCGCTAAATTAATCAGTAAAAATGTTAGTGCATCTGAGCACACTATTCGTAATGATATAATTTCTATTAATTCTAAATTGAACCAAATAGCCTTTATTTCATCAAAAACAAACCTTGGTTTTCATCTTGAAATTTATAACAATGACCTATTAAACCAGATAATGCAAAATAATGAAGAAAAGATACCTTCCTCGCCACAAGAACGTATTTTCTATATTATCAAGTTGTTTTTGAATGAAAATCGCTATATAAAAACAGAAGAAATTGCAAATATGTTATATCAGTCTACTAGCACTGTTTCTAACGACTTAAAAGAAGTTAGAAAATATTTGCATCAATTTCATTTGACATTAAAAAGTAAGCCCAAATATGGTATGACTCTATGTGGGAATGAAAAAAATTTACGAGAATTAGAAAGTGATTTATTATATAAAAGTAAAAACTTATATGAAGATCAAACTCAGTATATAGTAGCCCAAATTTTACAGGATTCAACTGAGTGTTTTGAATTTCAAATATCAGAATTTGCGTTTAATAATCTTGTCATTCACTTACAAATTGCTATAGATAGAATTCGTAAAGATAAATTCATTAATTTTCCAAATGACTACTACAAAGATCTACTGGATACATTAGAATTTACAATAGCTAAAGATATTGTATTGAAAATAGAAAAACAGTTTTCTATAAAAATTCCTCAAAATGAATGCATTTACATTACAATGCATTTACTTGGGAAAAGATTACAAAATGATAAAGAAAATCTAATTATACCTCAAAGATTTAATAATATTATTCAAAAACAACTAATTGAATTATCGCACGAATATAACATAGATTTTGATTCAGATTTAAACTTACAATTGGCACTTTCCTTACATCTTATCCCTTTATCATATAGGTTAAAATATGATCTTCGTATGGAAAATCCATTGTTAGAATCTATAAAAACAAACTATGCTCATGCGTACATAATAGCAAAAAGTTTAGCTCATGGATTATCTTTGGAATTTAATAAAGAACTACCTCCAAGTGAAATAGGATATTTAGCATTACACATAAATCTCTCTATTGAAAAAAAATTAATAAAAGTAAATAAAAAAATATTATTCTAGTTTGTGCAACTGGAAGAGGAACTGCTAAGCTACTAGAGCATCAATATCGTCAAAAATTTGACTCTTATATAAATAAACTAATTTGTTGTGATCTGTCTAATCTCAAATATCAAGATTTCACCAATATAGACTTTATATTTACAACTGTTCCAATTGCTTTTTCAGTGCCTGTGCCTGTCATAGAAACAAGTTTTATTCTTAATCCAAGTGATGTAACACGTATAAAAACCGATATGAATTCAGTTACTTCAATTGCATCGTATCTTCCGAAAGAACTATTTTTCTCTAATATGGAGCTCCAAACACAAGATGAGGTTATTTCTTTTATGATAGAAGAAGCATCTAAATTATTTAACTTGCCCAAAAATTTTAAACAACTTATATGGCAAAGAGAGAAATTGTTTACAACAGCATTTGATAATAAAGTTGCTTTGCCTCATCCATATAAACTCTGTACCGAAGAAACTTTTGCATGTACAGTTTTGTTAAAAAAACCTATTCTTTGGGGAGATAAATTAGTTCAAACGGTTTTTCTTATTTCATTGTCTCAAGAAGAGAGTCCAGATATTCATATATTTTACGGAAAACTTAGCAAACTTTTAATTAACGACTCATTATTAAAGCAATTTTATCAGAAAGCAAAGTATGAATCATTAATTCGAATTTTAGATGAAATTGAGATTTAACAATTTAGTATATCGGCATTGATTAATCACTGGCTATTACTAATTTTTGTAAAATGGAAAAGTCAAAATAATAATGTAGTTTTTAGGACAAAATAATTATGTATGAAAACCTACATTTTTATTTTGTCCTTTTTGACTATTATTTATCAGATTCAACGAAATATTGAAGCTGATCTTTTAGTCTATATGATGGACCGTTGATATTGATTACAGAACAGTGATGAAGTAATCTATCAAGTAACGCATTAGTCAATGTTGGTTCACCAAAGACATCAGGCCATTTAGAAAACACTAGGTTAGTTGTTATGATGGTTGAGGTTTTCTCGTATCTTTTAGATATGAGATTAAAGAACAGATTGGCTGTATCTGGATCCATCTTTTCATAGCCAACTTCATCAATGATTAAAAGCTTATACCTACAAAACCATTTAGTTCTTACATCTAGTCTGTTTTCATATTTAGCTGTCTTTAATTGAGATATAAGCTCATGAAAAGAAATGAAGTATGTTGATATTCTATTCTTCCCAGGCTCTATCTTCCCACAATATTCGCATTAATCAGCATCTAGTAATTCGTGTTCCGCGAAATGTGCTTTCCCCTCTTTCATATCACGAATAACACTCTCTAAATAACGAATATTTTCCTCAGAATAGAACGGATCAGCCGATAGTTCAAAAGGAATGCGTTTTTCTTTGACTACTTTTTTCGCAAACACTGTAAACGCAGCGCTCATAGAAAGACCTATTTCTGAACAAGTCTTTTCCATGCTCTTCTTCACCTCAGCATCCATCTTAAAATTCACATTAACCATTTGCGTCATATACATGAACTCCTTTCTTATTTAGATTATATGCATATATAAAGCAAAAGTAAAGAATTTTTCTTTATCTTTTCTTTATTTATTATTCTATATTTTTAAAAGAAGTGATTAACTCACTTCTCGTTGAATATATCAAGCAGATAGCCATAACCCTCTTGTTCCATCTTGGCATAAGGAATAAAACGAAGGGCAGCACTATTAATACAGTACCTAGTACCATTTGGAGATTCAGGATCACCCTCAAACACATGACCTAAATGACTATCACCTGATCTACTTCTAACTTCCACTCTTCTCATACCATAACTATTATCTTCTTTCTTAATAATAGATGGTTCCTCAATAGGCTTAGAGAAGGCTGGCCAACCACAACCACTCTCAAACTTATCACTAGATGAGAATAATGGTTCACCTGTTGCAACATCAACATATATTCCCTTCTCGAAATGATCATAGAATTCATTAAGGAAAGGCTTCTCAGTACCATTTTCTTGCGTAACACGATACTGTTCATCATTAAGCTTATCCCTAATAAGATCTGTCGCAGGCTTCTTATAATCTCCTGGATCAATTCTTAATTTAGAGAACAACTCAATTTCTTTTCTTGGAATATGACAATAGCCACCTGGATTTTTCTGTAAATAGTTTTGATGATACTCCTCTGCCTCTATAAAATTAACCAAAGGCTCAACCTCAACCACAAAATCCTTATATCTACTTCTTTCGATATCCACAATACGTTTAACAACTTCCTTAGTCACATTGTTAGTATAGTAGATACCTGTTTGATACTGACTACCAATATCATTACCCTGTCTATTTCTAATAGTTGGATCTATTACATAGAAATAAGCTAATAATATCGCATCTAAGCTAATCTTATCAGGATCATACTCAACTCTAACTGTTTCCTTAAAACCGGTATCGCCTTTTAAGATTCTTTTATAATTAGCTAGACTCTCATCATTTCCATTGGCATAGCCGCTAGTTGCCTCTATCACGCCATCCATTGACTCCATCAACAACTCAAGACCCCAGAAACAGCCACCAGCCAAATAAATTACATTTTCAGTTGTATCTTCATACACACTGTCTTCATACAAATATTCTTTTTTCATCTTCTTTTCCTTACATGCACTTGTTATTACTAACAATATCACAATTAATAGTATTTTAGTTTTCATAATATTAAACCTTCTAGGTAAAAGAAGAATTTAAATATTACTTACTTAAAGCTTCTTGGATATACTTATCTAGCAATTCCTTTTGAGCATCTTCCATAAGAGCACCTAAGATTGGTTCACCAACAATATTACCTTGGGAATCAATAACATAAGTAATTGGATATGCGAAGATGTTTTCAGTGAACTTACCTGCTGCGCTATCTTTGTCAAAATAAAAGTTTCTATAAGTAACACCCTTTGCTGCTAATAAGTCCTTCGCTTCCTTAATATCTTCTTCCTTACCATCTAACAATGTAGTATTAACACCAACTAACTCCCCGCCCATTTCTTTATATTCTTTATTCAATTTTTCTAAATCGGCAAGTTCTGCAACACATCCTGTACAACCTGTAAACCAATAATTAACTACAGTAAACTTATTATTCTTAAATACTTCCTTACTATCAACATCATTACCATCTAAGTCTTTACCAGTAAATGAAGGATAGGCTTCCATCTCTTCCATATTCATACTAGAATCGTTTGCCTTAGCTGAAAGGTCTGGATACTTATTTTCAAGCTCTGTTAATTCACTCTCAATATCCTTAATCTTTTGAGCTTGATTCTTGATATAGCCATAATCATCTTCTGATAAATCTTCCTTAATACTTTCAACCATATCTAATAAGAAATCACCATAATTCTTGCCATCTTCAATCATAGACATCTTATCACTTGCCATATAAACCTTTTCCCATAGCTCAGTATCTTTGCCTAGGATTTCATTCTCTTCAGCCATCAATTCCTTATATCTAGCTAAAGCCTGAGCCTCTAGATTATCATCCTTCTTACAAGCCACAAGACCTACCAACATTAATACCGTTAATAAGCTTACTAATAATTTTTTAATCATTTAATTTACCTTCTTTCTTTAAATCTAAGCCAAAATTATAGCTTAGTGCTTTTACAGGACATGCCTTAATACAATCACCACAACGAATACACTCTGTGTGTTGAGGATCTTTAGTCACATCAACATCCATCTTACAAGTTTTTACACACTTTCCACAACGCACACACTTGTCTTCTTCAAACTTAATCTTAAATAAAGATATCTTATTGAACAAGGCATAGAATGCACCAAGAGGACACAACCACTTACAGAATGGTCGATAGAAGATAGTACTTAGGATAACTATAATCACTAGAATTGAAAACTTCCAAGTAAATAGTTTACCTAAGGCTGCCTTAACACTTGGATTAACAAGTGATAAGGGTAGCGCACCCTCTAGTACCCCTTGAGGACATATGTACTTACAAAAGAAAGGATTAGCCATATTTACATCGTTTCTAACTAAAATGGGTAGTAAAATTACAAACACTACAAGGATTACATATTTTAAGTAAGTTAAGAAATGTAACTTCTTAGTAGAAAACTTTTTTGTTGGAATCTTATGTAATAATTCTTGAAACCAACCAAAGGGACATAAGAAGCCACAGATTAATCTTCCAAACATTACGCCAAAGAATATTAGGATACCACTGACATAGTACGAGAATCTAAATTTACTAGATCCTACAACAGCCTGGAAAGAGCCAATTGGACAAGCTCCTGTGGCTGCAGGACATGAATAACAGTTAAGACCTGGTACACATACTGACTTGGCCTTTCCTGTATAAATAGAACCTTTACTAAAGTTTGAAACATGGGGGTTAGTAAATAGTGTAGCTAAAGCTTGAATGAAGCCTCTTTTCTTAGCTACTTCGCAAGATATTTTCTTTTTATCCAATGCCAACACACTCCAAGCAGATTTTTATCGCTTTTCCTAATACTGTATCTACCTCTTTTCGATAGATGCCATATCCTATCATTACTATAGCTAACAATAATGTTAGGACTTGAATACTTCCTTTTTTCATAAGCTAACCAATCCTTTCGCACTTATCTTAGTATATGAGAAATAAAATTGGCGTTAAGAAAAAACTTTATATGAACTTTATATCGAATTGATATAATTTGAAAAGAGGTGAAATAAATGCGCTTATTAATAATAGAAGATGAACAAGAATTATGTTTAATGATTCATAAAGTACTAAAGTCAAAAGGCTATAGTGTTGATTATTGTTTTGATGGTGAAGAAGGAATGGAACTATTAGAAGTAGAAAACTATGATCTTGTAATCCTTGACCTTAACCTACCAGGAATGGATGGTATGACTATATTATCTAACTTTAGACAATTCAATAGAGAAACGCCTGTCTTAATCCTTTCTGCCCTAGTATCTGTTAATGATAAGGTAAAAGGTTTAGATGCAGGAGCTAGTGATTATTTAACTAAACCATTTCATTTTGAAGAATTAGAAGCACGCATTCGTTCTTTAACTTATCGTAACTTTAAACAAAATGATACTTCTTTAAAATGTGGAGAAATAACTTTTGACAGTATTAAAAGACAATGTCAAATAAATGGAGACATTTTAACTTTAACTAAAAAAGAAACAGCTATCTTAGAATATCTATTACTACACCAAGGAAGACCAATTTCCTCTGAAGAGTTAATCGAACATGTTTGGGACAATAGTGTTGATTCGTTTTCAAATTCAATTAGAGTTCATATCTCATCACTTCGTAAGAAACTAAAAGATAAGTTAGGCTATGATCCTATTATTAATAGAATTGGTGAGGGCTACTTAATTAAGGAGATAATATGAAAAATTCACTACAATGGCGTATAACAATCATGACCTTCTTGTTAATATCTTTTACTTGTTTATTGATGCAAGTACTACTTTCTACAAGTGGTATTTCCTATATGAATGATATCGAAAGCTTTGTGATTAATAATGAAACTAAGATTCCTGTTGACCCCAAGGATGTTACCCTTGTAATATCAACTGCCAAGAGTGATTTTAGAATATCTAATATCTTAATATCATTGGGTGTTGCCCTATTATCAGGTGTTCTTGCTTATTTTGTATCAGGCAAAGCTTTAAAACCATTAAACAAATATGTAGAACAAGTAGAAACAGTTCAATCTAGTAATCTAGGTGATGTTAAGTTAGAAGAAGATTCTCTTTTAGAATTCTCAAATCTTTCTAAATCATTAAATGATATGTTGGATAGACTTAACCAGTCTTTTAAGGCACAGGAACAATTTAACTATAATGTAGCCCATGAACTAAAAACACCATTAGCTTTGATGCAGGCACAGATTGAATCATTTCCAATTGATAATCCTGGGCTTAAACCAGAGACAAATGTTTTCTTAAAGTCTTTAGCTGAACAAATTGAAAGATTAAATCAAATGAGTAAAACACTATTGGAGATAGCTAATCTTAATAATATCCCTACTAATGAACAAATTGAGCTTAATCCTTTAGTGGAAGAAATTATAGCTGATTTAAGTTTGTTGGCTGATAAAAAGAATATCTCTTTATCTACTAAAGGTAACTCAACCATTACCGGTTCAGATACTCTTATTTACCAAATGATATATAACTTGGTTGAGAATGCGATTAAATATAATAACAACAACGGTAGTGTAAACATAGACGTATCAAATGATGATAAGTATACCTATATCCAAATAAAAGACACAGGTAGTGGTATACCAAAAGAATACCAGGAAACCATCTTTCAACCCTTCTTTAGAATAGACAAATCTAGAAATAGACAATTTGGTGGTGTTGGCTTAGGCTTAGCCTTAGTATATGAGATAGCTAAGTTACATAAGGCTAGTGTTTATGTTAAAGACAGTAACTCTAATGGAACAATAATAGAAGTAAAAATGGAACGTTAATGTTCCATTTCTTATTTATCCTCATTATATATTCTTTTAATAATCTCATATTGGCGCTTGAGTTCTTCTTCTTCGGTTATAGGCAAACCCTTTGCCTCTAATATTCTTTCAATTGCTTGACTTGGATCTAGAGTATGATAAGGAAGATATACATCCCTTAATTCTTTTGGCTTTACAATTCGATAGACTTGAGCCGAAGACATTTCGTAAGTATATGAATAGTATCTATAGACATAGCCAATCCAATACATCTCATTTGGGCTATATTTAACGCTACCATAATTACTAACACCATATTCTTCTTCTACAAAGTCTAGTACATCTTTCCATTGATAGTTAGTATCAAGTATACCTTCATTATCAAATAAATCAGCAATTTTACTGTGCATGAATCTTCTAATGAAAACATCAGAGCTGCATTCCATTCTATCTATAGAATGTTCAAAAGCTTGAGCTTGTATTTTGCACATTAGTAAACCATTACTATCGATTTTTCTTTTCTTTAACATGCCAAAACCTCGTCTATATATTTTCCAATGCCTCTATATTGTGCTTTAGCTAATTTAACTTTATCATTACCTAGTTTTCTATAATCCTCTTTAAGTTTTTTATAATGTTCTCTTTCTTTATCGCATACATAACAACGTTCCACTATTTTTAACCTAGAAGCTGCCTTTTCGGTAAGAAATACATATTGCATACCAAGATTTGTAGCGGCTAAACAATGTTTACATTGTTCATCAGTGAGATTGCCTTCGATAAATTCATTAATCGTCTCAAACATCTTATTATCAGTTATAGGAGCAATTATATAATCACAATCTCTTGACTCTTTAATAATTTTCTTAATTAAGGGATGATTTTCATATTTGTCTAAAGTTTCCCTATAATATGCGATAGTCATCATCCATTCCCTATCAACTGAATATCTTTTACACTTTAAGTCACTATCATCAAAGGACATAAAATATACACTTGGATCATCATAAGTAGATATAAATGATACGGCTTGTTCATAGCTTTCGCCAGTATAGAAACCTTGGCCAAAATCATTATTTCCTCTACCAAAATTAACATCAATATTACCTTTTATTTCGCCCTTAGAACCGTGAAAAAGAAGCTTCTCATCATGACTCAAGTTATCTCTACATAACAATTCCTTTAGTTTGTTGATCTTAACATCTTTTTTAAACGCATAAGTAAAGGCACTTTCTACAATAGTTTTAGAAGGATATGAATCTTTTGATTCGATATTAGAAATTGTTTTTTGTTCAGTATCTAAAACCTTCGCGAATTCTTTTTGCGAAATATCCAAAACATCTCGAATCGCTTTAAAATCTTTGTCAAAATTGTAGTCCATATTCTCACCTCAACTTATTTATATCATTTTACCTAAAGAAGTTCAATAAGTTATTTATACCTTTTTACATAAAGAAGTTTATATATGTAGTATTTTATATTATCTTGACGTTAACACTATAGGTCATCAACAAGGGCTGTGCTTTTTGCATAGGCAGTGCTTTTGGCCTCAAAGAAATCTGTTTTAACCATATTGGCATTTGAATATTGACTAACCCAAGCCATACTATCTGGCTCTTTTTCAAAGCCTGGATAAAGTGGTGAATAGCCCAGACTCATCCAACGTAAATTTCCAAGATAATGAATATAGTCACTTATCATATCCTTATTTAAACCTGGAACACCATCTCCTATCACATAATGGCCCCACTCAATCTCTTGACGTACACCTTCTTTCATCATAGAACGAAGCATTTCTATGTTTTCTTCTGTAAAAAGCTCGGGATTTTCCTTCTGTAGTTCGCTGATGATATTACGAAACAACCAAAGATGAGTATTCTCATCACGATTTATATAACGAATTTCCTGTGCTGAACCAGGCATTTTGCCATTTCGTGACAAGTTGTAGAAAAACATAAAACCGCTATAGAAATAAATACCTTCTAAAATAAAGTTAGCCATCATCACACGCAATAATGTTAAATGATCTTTTTTAACCTGAAACTCATTATAACAATCACCAATAAAAGTATTGCGCCTTAAAAGATGCTCATCATTTTTCCATTGATACAAAATGTCATTTCTCTCCACAGGCGAACAAATAGTATCTAACATATAACTATAACTTTGAGAATGGACACATTCCTGAAATGTCTGAATTGATAGACAAAGATTAACTTCATTTGCGGTAATATACTCGCCAATGTTTGGCAGGTTGGCCGTCTGTATCGAATCAAGAAAGACCAAAAAGCTAAGAATCTTATCATAAGCTGTACGTTCTGTTGACAATAGATTTGGATAATCTTTAACATCTTGAGAAAGATTAATCTCTTCCGGCACCCAAAAGTTATTCATAGCCTGACGATACCAATCGCTAACCCATGGATACTTCATATTATTAAAATCATTTAAATTTGTAGTATTGCCACCAATCATCCTACGAAGACGTACATCAATATCTCCATTGGGATTAAAAAGTGGTTTTTTCTTAATTTCTTCCATATTATCCTCCTTATGCCGAACAACTATCGCAATCCTCTACTTCAAGCGATTTACTGCGCACATAGTATATGGTTTTAACACCAGCCTTCCAAGCTTCAATATATAGATCAAGAACCTGACGCATCGTAAATTCATTTGTAATATAAAGATTCATACTCTGAGCTTGATCAATATGACGCTGACGCACACCAGCCGCCTTTATAGACCAGGTTTGATCAATTGTGTGAGCTGGCTTATAATACCACCATGTATTAATAGAAAGCTCAGGAGCAACTCGTGGCAACATGCTACCCTTCTTTTCCTCAAGATAAAAACGTTTCATCACTGGATCAATACCAGCCGTTGTACCAGACAAAACTGAAGTACTAGATGTTGGTGCAACAGCTAAAAGATAAGCATTACGCATTCCATTTTCACAAACACTTCTTTGTAGTTCTTTCCATTTTTCTGATGTATAACCACGCTTTTTAAAATAATCACCATTTTGCCAATCACTACCATCAAATATTTTATAAGCACGTCTTTCAATAGCTAAAGCATTGTCTGCTTTAATAGCAGCAAAATTAATGCGTTCAAACACCTCATCTACAAACTTTAAGTGTTCTTCACTCTCCCACTTAATATTTCGTTTTGCGAGCATATGATGATATCCACTAACACCAAGACCAATGCTACGATATTTATGGTTAGTTAACTTTGCATACTCTAAGGGATAAAAGTTTAAATCAATGACATTATCTAGTGCACGCACAGCTGTTTCAACTGTTCTTTGCATATACTCATCATCCTCAAGCGGAAGATTACCAAGAGAAAGACTTGCAAGATTACATACTACAAAATCACCAGGTCTTGTAGTAGTTAATAAGACAGTATCCCCATTTTCAACAGAAATATTCGTTGATACATATTCAATAGGAGCCATGTTTTGTGCAATCTCTGTACACAAATTAGAACAATAAATCATACCAGCATGTCCATTAGGATTCATTCTATTAACAGTATCACGATTAAAGGCAAACGGCGTACCTGTTTCAACCGCACTACGAAGAACTAGACGCACAATATCTTTTACAGAAACTGTTCGCTTAGAAATATGTGAATCATTTACACAGTCATAATATCTCTTTTCCCACTCCTCACCATAGTAGTCCTCAAGAGAATAGCCCTTAACAGCCAATATTTCATGTGGACACATTAAATACCAAGGAGCATCAATATTTTCATCTGCTAACTTCCAAAATAAATCAGGATAACAGACAGCGGGAAAAACATCATGAGCTTTCATACGATCATCACCATTATTAGTACGAAGCTGTAAAAACTCAGGCAAATCCTTATGCCATACATCAAGATAGACAGCCACAGCACCTTGACGCATACCAAGCTGGTCAACCGCCACTGCTGTATCATTAACTAAACGAATCCATCGAATAACACCACCTGCAGCACCCTTAAAACCACGGATGGCACTACCGGTTGCCCTAACCTTGCCAAAGTACATTCCCATACCACCACCAAGCTTAGAAACCTTAGCGAAATTATCAAGGGAACGATAAATGCCATCCAAACTATCTGGAACCATATCGATGAAGCAACTAGATAGTTGATGATATGGCTTTCTAGCATTTGACATAGTTGGAGTTGCCATTGTAACTTCTAGTCGACTTAACATATCATAGGTACGCTTAACCCACTTCATACGATCTATCTTTTCATTCATGCAAAGATGCAACGCAATACCCATAAACATCTCCTGAGGTGTTTCTAGAGGAACATGGTTATGATCATGAATAACATAACGCTTCAATAATAAATCAAGTCCAGAATAAGTAAACAATTTATCACGATCTTTAACAATAAAACCCTCGGCCTCATCTATCTCTATACGAGAGTAATGAGTAAGAATATAATCACCATAAAGTCCTTTATCACACATATAGCGAATTTTTTCATAAAGGCATGTAATGTCATATTTATTCATTACATTTGTAAGATTATTTTGAAAACTATAATTCAAAAGCCTTGACGCAATAAACTCCCAATTCGGAGCTTCTGGTGTTGTTAGTTCAACCGCCGCTTTAACAAGAGCAGCATAACATTCTTCTTTATTCATCGAAGGCTTATAAAAGCTATCAAATTTAGCCTGAAGTGCACTTAAAGAATAGCTTTCATCGTTGAAATCACTTTGAACTATCCTCAAAAGCTCATCAAGCTTGTCATCACCAGAAACAGTTTCGATAATAGAAGCACGTGCCTGACGTAAAATAGAACGCTTTTCTCTATAAAGGATGTAGGCCTTAGCCACATCATACCAGCCATATTCCATAAGAACACGTTCCGCTTCATCTTGAACCAGCTCAACAGTTAGACCCTCATCATTAGGTAATCTAGACAATAGCGTTGTTAATAGTTTAGAAAGCTCTTCTTCATCAATCTTTTTTCCCTGACCAACAAACGCTTTTTCTAAAGCGCTTTTTATCTTCCCTGGAATAAATTCAACAAGCTCACCATTTCTTTTTCTTATTTTCATACTATATACTTCTTCCCTCATCTTGTTTAATGTATTGATACACCTTATTTTTATTTATGATTATTGTAGATTCATTAGATAGGGTAATTATATTAGTAACTAGATATCGGGTCAAAACATTTGCCCTTCATAAACTTGATGTATAACTTCTAACTCACATATAAGTCAATATTAATTCATATAAGACTCTTACCAACAAAAAACCACATCCATACATAGATGTGGCAGATTTACCAACAAAATATTTGTCTATAAACAATATGTTAGTCCTGTATGTTTTTTAAGACCCTTCTAACCTCACAAACATACATATCATGATAATCTCTTTCAGGATACTGTCTATCAATGATTTCCTTATCCAAGAAACAAGACTCATCGATAGTTTGACGATATAGCACTTTTAATTCAAAAGTTAAAGTAGCCTGTTTATAGGTTTTAACACCATCAATCTCAATGACATCAAGACCACTTTTCTTAATCTTATCCTTATCATTGTAGGCAGATAAGGTTCCTAGTAATGCTAGTTCTTTTTTATATTCACCACCAAAGAAAGATAAGGATAATTTTGAATTCTCAGTATCAATTAGCTTTTTAGTATAACGCTGTGGTCTAACATAAATAGTCACCACATTCTTACCCCACAAGAAACCCATGGTACCCCAATTGGCAGTCATTGAATTAAATTCCTTGCCATCATCACAGTTAATCAACATCCACTCTTTACCAATCACAGTAAATGGATCTAATTTAATCATTTTATTTCCACACCCCTTATAAACTTACTAATATCTTGTGCTAATTCTTTAGTATTCTCTTCTGAAATATAAATCATATGACCTGACTTATAAGGTTTCATAAAGACACGACTATGATCCAAACCAGCATGATCAATTGTGTAATAAACCATACCAATCTCAGTACAATCATCATACCAACCATTCGCAAAGAACACACGCATTCCTCTTGAACCATTCATAGCCTCTCTTAAACGATAAGAAGTATTACCGCCATTTTCCTCAGTATTCCACTTATAAGTACCATCACCCCAGAAATTTCTAAAAGTTAAATATTGTCTATCCATCTTAACATTTAAAGAAGGTAAAATTGTACCATTTAAAGCAGCATAGAAGAAACCATCATATCTTTGAGCAGTAGCATCGCCACCCTCTTCTTTTTCAATCTCTTCTGCAAAAGGCACAACCAAAGGTCTAGTTAAACGACCATCATATCTACTAATAGATAAACCCTTATCCTTAACAACCTCTAATCTAAAACCCTTTTCATCAATCTTTAAGGCATGCATCTCTAGATATTGTCTAGAAACGCCTGTATAGTACATAAGCTTTTGAATAATCTTTTCTCTTTCTTCACCGACTAAAGCTTCACCCTTATATAAAGCTAATAGATATTCCTTGTCCGCAAACTCTTTTGCCTCCAGTGCAAACTCATCAACACTTTGATTACTTGGATGATTATGATACCAGTTAATGGCTGCATATGTAGGGAAATATAATACCGAATGTTCAACCTCTACACCTTCATTAAAATATTTACCCACAGTTACTGTATTGCCAATTAAAATCAAACCATCAAACTTAATACCATAGCCTCTTTTAGCACCCATGCCTCCACACGAGATACCAGCTGCAACCGCACATCTTGTACAACCATAGCTTTCTCCAGCTAAATACTTTGGAGAATTGAAACGATTATACTTTCTTAACCACTTTTCGATAAAAGTTAATAAGGCTTCTGCATCTTCTTCGATCCCAAAGAAATCCTTCGCATGACTATCATCAAGTAATACACCAAAACCGGTGCCAACAGGATCAATCACCACAATATCAGCCTCATCCAATAAACAATCAGGATTATCAATAACCTCATAAGGTGGAAGTGAAGTTTCTCTATTAACCTCATCATACTTAATACGCTTAGCACCAAAGAAACCAGCATGCACATACATAGAGCTAGAACCAGGTCCTCCATTAAACGCAAAAATAACCGGTCTATTGGTTGTATCTACATCATCTCTAAAATAAGAATAAGAGAATATAGATGCGATAGGATTACCATTATCATAAAAAATATTATCTTCACATACAGTGTGATATTTAATTTCTACTCCCTTTAAAGTAACCATTCCATTTGAAGTAAAACATTTTGGCTCAAAAGTCTTTTGATCAAAATTCTCAGTATTATACATAACACAACCCTCTATAATTCAATCTCAAACAAATCCCTAGGGAAATTAGTTAAAAACTCAGCACCATCTTCAGTCACAAGAATCATATCCTCAACTCTCATATAACCCTCATTCTTAAAAAACATCTTAGGCTCAGAACAGAAAATCATACCAGGCTCTAATACCAAATCATCACCTGGAACAAGGAAAGGAAGTTCATGAACTTCACTGCCAATATGATGACCATTACCACCAGTCTCATCCCTTTTAAATCTTAGATAATCGTAGTAACCAAGTTCCTCAACCTTATCACAGATAAAACCATATAACTCACCAAACTTAGTAACACCTGGCACAATCTTACTCACCATATAAGTTTCACCAGCTTGTAAAGCCTCATAACCCTTTTTTACAAGTTCAGGAGCCTTGCCATAATAAACCGTTCTGCCCCAGTCACTACAATAGCCTCTATCCATATAACCAATATCGAAAGCAATCATAGTACCCTCTACTAGTTTTCTATCATTCTCAAAAGGTTCGATATTTTGTGCATTCTCAGTATTTCTAGTTTTAAAACCACAAGTTGGAGGAAAGGACAAATCAGCCATACCATGTTGAAGACCATAGTCCACAATCATTCTTTCAGCCTCAAACATTGTCATACCAGGTTTTAGATGCTTACAAACATACATTACCGCATCATCTGTGAATTTTCCAAGTTTTGACATCAAAGCAATCTCTTTCTCATCCTTGATTCTTCTTAAATCATAAAAGATATCCTCGACCTCAATCAACTTAACATTCAAAGTCTTTCTAAACCAAGCCTCACAATCCCTACCAATACCAATCTTCTTACCATCAATTATCTTAGTTAGTTCATCCTCAAATTGATCCATATAAGAAACAACAACATCATTTAAAGTAGTATCAAAATGTTCCTTTAATAAAGGAGTAGTTAAAATTGTAGACTTACCATCCTTATTTAAATAAACCATGGCCTCAGGAATGATCCTAGCTCCTGCCACTGGCTCATCCAAGTTAAAACAATATCGCTGCCAAAAATAAGAATTAGACTCTACTACATATTGAAAGTTAGCACCAGAGGCAAACAACAAACCATCCAAACCACTCTCATTTAACTTCTTAAGTATCTTTTCTCTTCTATTCATTATTTCACCTCAATCTCAAACAAGTCTCTAGGGAACTTAGTCAATATCTCAGCACCATCTTCTGTAATCAAGACAATATCCTCAACACGCATATACATCTCATTCTCAAACCACATCTTTGGTTCAACCGCAAAAGTCATACCGGGTTTAATCACAAAATCAAAATCCTTATTAACCATAGGAAACTCATGACAATCAATACCAATCTGATGACCCAACATTTGGACATCCTTATAACGCAAGTAATCAAGCATGCCTAGTTCATCAACCTTCTTCATAACAAGACCATATAACTCATTAATATTAGTCTTATAAGGAACAATCTGACTAGCCATATATTCAATTGATTTATTTAATGCATCATAGCCCTTCTTACAAATATCGGGCGCCTTACCTACATAAACACTTCTACCCCAGTCACTACAATAACCCTTATTCATATAACCAACATCAAAGGCGATACCCGTTTGAGGCTGTAATTTCCATTCACGATCATAATACTCCACATCTTCAGTTGTGATAGTATTCTGGGTCTTAAAACCAACTGTTGGTGGAAAAGAGAAATCAGATACGCCATGGTCATAACCATACTTGACTAAAAGATTTTCAGCCTCCCTTTGAGACATACCCATCTTTAGATTATTCACAACATACATTACCGCATCATCAGTAAACTCACATAATTTTCTTAGTGTCTTAATCTCATCTTCTTCTTTAAAACATCTAATATCATTTAATAGATTTTCACCATCAATTATTTCAATATTACTATTGATATTTTTTAATATTTCACTAATAAACTTGCTACAAGATATAGAAACACCAATTCGTTTTTCTTTAATAAAAGGAGCCAAAGCATCCTCAAATTGGTCCATATAGGAACAAGTCACATGGCCCAAATATTTTTTAGTAAAGTATTCCTTATTATGATAGTTACAAATAATTTGATAATCACCCTTATTATTTAGATACAACAAGGCATCAGGCAAATTATAAGCACTAGAAAAACCCATAATATTAGTATCACAACTTCTTTGCCACCAATAGTCAGTGGCATCTAAGATATATTGAAAATTAGCACCAGGGCCATAGACAACGGCCTCAATCCCGTGCTTATTTAATTCTTTTATCACTTTTAAAATTCTATCTTCTCTCATACACGCTCACTTTCTTTATAATTACTGATGCTAAGGATGATACATAAACCAAAGGCTATAGCTGATACGACAAACGAAGCCTTAGGGCCTACTCCATAGATTAGTCCTGCTAATAAAGAACCTAAAACCATGCCAATTGATCTAACCGCATTAAACAAGCCGACCAACTCACCATTATTTCTAGTCTTATACTTGGTCATCATCGCCTGTTGTAAAGGAAGATAAATTGAATTCATCCCAAAGAACACAACATTGATGATGATAAAAGGCACCATATCATCAATCACACAAACCCCCACTAACATTAGAAACAACATTCCAAAGACTGGAACAATAGTCTTAAAAGTATTAGTCTTTAGTAACATCATCGTAATAGTCCAATTAGCTATTAGGGCAATAATGCCAACTCCAGCCTTCAAGATACCGTTATAAGAACTAGGGAAGTTGAAGACATCCTTAATATAATAGTTGAAACATTGTTCATAACAAGTAGAGCCAAAACTTGAAATAGCTGCCACTATTAGAAACAAGAAAACAAACTTAGTGATGATATCCTTAGAATCCCCAAAAGCTTTAAAGGGATTTAAGTCTTCCTTATGAAGCTTAACATCCTCGGTATCACTATCGCCAAAGATTAATAAGCCAAGTAAG
Organism: uncultured Solobacterium sp.; assembly: GCA_900546285.1. Taxonomy (GTDB): domain Bacteria; phylum Bacillota_I; class Bacilli_A; order Erysipelotrichales; family Erysipelotrichaceae; genus Colivicinus. Next base: position 22,769 of record URCJ01000015.1, read on the forward strand.
CCAATTAAGAATAATGAAATACCCTGAATATAGAAGGTTCCTAAGATATTCCAATCACCAAGAAAACCACCAATCAAGAAACCAAATGGTGATACTACCATATTAACAGTGGCACAAATTGCCAAATCCTTACTAACATCCTTAGAATTCTTTAGACAATAGATTAACTGGGAAACTGATATACCAGATAAGAAGAAGCCTGCAACTAGTCTTGCGATACAAATTTGAAGCTCGGTCTTACTTATGCCAAAGAATACTTGCATCACACCATAGCCTAACAAGCCAATAGATAAGACTTTAGCACCACCATACTTCTCTGATAATTTAGACCATAATGGTGAAAATAAGAAGTTGGTTAGTGCCATACAAGAAAAGGCCACCCCAAACATATAATCATGAAGCCCCAACTCTTTAATAAAAGTTGGGGTTATAGGATGGGCAAAATTAGCTGCCAAAGAATATAAGAATATTAAAAAGAATAATATTTTAGTAGAAACCTTTTTCATTATTTAACCAAATGGAAATTCTCTTGTCTTCCAGCTAAGAAATAAACCTTATCATCAGTAAATAAGACATCAGTTTCAAGACCTAAACAGAACTTTGTATCATGCCATTCTTTTAAAGTAAACTCACAATTTAGTTCCAAAGAATAAGCAGTGTTGTTGTACATTGGATAAGTGCCATTCTTGCCACCAACACCTTGTTGCTTATCAAATAAGCCAATAGTTGGACCAGCCGCATGACCGTTATAACCAATTGGATGAGTATATAGACATGGATTTAAACCTTCTTTTTTTGCTTTGTCTAAAGCTAGCTTAAGAATCTCATTACCACTTCTACCCTCTTTAAAGAAACTAACGACAATATCTTGGAAACGGTTAACATCCTTCATACACTTCTTTAAATAATCAGGAGCATCGCTTTCACCATACTTTAAGATATAGGCATTCTCTTGAGTATCAGTACATAGACCTAAATAATTAAAACCAACATCACAGTGCAACATATCGCCTTGTCTAATAACATCTTCTTCTTCAAATTGACCTACACCATCTCTAATAATAGATACTTCAAAGTCAAACCAAGGAACAAGCCCCCTTCTAGTTACCTTCTCTAGCATCCAATACTTAACATCGTGGTTTGTGGTAACTCCTGGAATAATAACTCTGCTAGAGAATGCTTCATCAATCATTGAATGAGCAATCTGCATAATGCCGTTATAAGCTTCCATCTCTGGTTTAGTTCTTGTCTCCAACCAACCAACACAAATTTCATCAGCAGACACAATCTTTGACTTCATATCATCATCAAAGCACTTAACGATCTCATCATACATTGACTTGCTCAAACCATCCGCAAAGGCAAAGTCACGTGAGATATTTAGTCCAATCTTGCTAACATTTGCTTCCTTAATCAAACGAGCTAAGCATTCAAATTGTGTTTCAGCCTTACTTGGATCCTTGCACCAAATAGAATCTTTTTGATTAATCCATGATGCTGTATAGAATTCATCTAGGCCAACATTGGGTCTTGTGATAGAGTATCTTAAGACCTCATCACCCTTTAACACAAACAACAAAATTGTAGTTCTTCTGGCATTCATCATGGCAGTAGGTGTTAAAGATCTAAGTACTGGATCCTCATTATATTCATCGCAGGCTACCACCCAACAATCAATACCGCTTCTTTTCATGACCATTGGAAGTACTTCCTTATAACGAAGTCTTAGCCAGTTATCAACTACCTTTTCTCTATCCCTATAAGATAGAATCTTTTCGTTAAAATCATCTAAATGACTTACGCTCTTATATAAAAAATCTTCATTACTAATCATTTGAATTCTCCATAAACAATTTCTTAATTTCTTTTACTGCCTCATCAATATTGGTATTCTTAACTTGATTCTTAAATAATGGGGCAATCTCCATTTCCATTCTGGCCTTATTAATACGAGCATTAGCACTAGCTAAATCATCACCATAAACATCCATAATATGTTTCTCTAACTCTTCCATATTCTCAGGCACAATGAATACCGCCAAAGCATCAGGTAAGTTTAGTTTAAGGGGTCCTACACCCTCAGCCTCTACTTCAATCAAGACATTCTTACCATTATTTAATAAGAAATTAACTTGGCTTTTTGGGGTTCCGTAATAATAACCATTAAATTCGGTATATTCTAAGAATTCCTTATTCTTTACGGCATTGGCAAAGAAGTGATAATCCACAAAGTAATAGTCCTTTCCATCTTCTTCATTAGCCTTTTTAGGACGTGTTGTCATAGAAATAGATTCAATTAAAGCTAAATCTTTATCAGCCAACAATTTCTTTTTAATGGCGCCTTTACCAACAGAACTAGCACCAGATAAAATTAATACTTTTCCCTTTATCATTAGTTACACTCCTTAATCAAACTAGTTAATACGACATATCCTCTACTGAAAGATTCGAGGTCGAGTCTTTCATCAGGTGTATGAATATCCTTCATAATAGGACCATAGGTCAAGATATCCATATCATCACTAATAGCGGCAAAGATACCACATTCACAACCTCCATGAGTTGCCTCTTCTAATAATGGTTTATGATAAATCTTTTCGATTATCTTATTTAATTTATGACGCATATCACTATTTGGCTTATAGTTCCAACCAGGATATCTAGCACTTACTTTTACATCGGCATTAAATATATCTGCTAGAGTACTAATCTCTTCAATCATATGGTCGATGCTGCATTCTAGAGCACTTCTTAGCGAACTTGTAATGATTAACTTGTTATCTACTGTATTAATAATACCTAGGTTCAATGAAGTTAAAGTTAATCCTTCAATTGCCATAGAACGATGTTTAAAGCCATTAGGTAATAGGAAGATATAGTCGATGATTTCATTACTAGTCTTAGTTTCAACTACTTTATCTGCTGATGTTACTTCTTCCAACATGCACTTAAATCCATTATCAGAGAATTCCAATTCCTTTTTAATATTTATAATTGATTGATCAACAGCCTTTTTAATATCACTATAATTAATATCACTGCTAAAGATGACTTCACATTCTCTAGGAATGGCATTATCCTTAAGACCACCATTAGCACTAACTAGATTGACTTCGCATTTTAATTCCTTAAGAATTCTAAAAGCTAGCTTATTCGCATTGCCCTTTTCCTTATGAATCTCACCACCTGAATGGCCACCGCTTAAACCAGATACAAATAGTCTATAGGTAGGTTTATAGTTATCAACATATTTCAAATCAAATGTTTGAGTTACGATACAACCACCAGCTGATGAAATACCGGTTGATACTTCTCCTCCTCCATCTAAACAAATCATTCTTCTTGATTTAAATAATGATGTATCAAGTTTTAGGGCACCACACAAGCCTACTTCTTCTTGCACAGTGAAGACACATTCTAATTTTGGATGAGACAATGTGTCATCAGCTAGTATTGCCAACATATAGGCAACGCCAGTTCCATCATCTGCACCTAGGGTTGTCCCTTTAGCCTTTAACCAACCATCCTCTACATATAAATCTAGAGGATCTTTCTTAAAATCATGATTTGAGTCTTTATTCTTTTCACATACCATGTCCATATGGGCTTCAAGTAACAACGGTGCACTATTCTCATAACCCTTACTTGCCTCTTTATAGATGATGACATTGTTAGAAGGGTCCTTATAAGATTCAAGCCCAGATTTGAGCCCGAAATTATAAATATAATCAGCAATTTTTTCCTCATCATAAGAACCATGAGGAATCTTAGCAATTTCATTAAAATAGAAACAATATGGTTTACTTAAATCAAACATTATTCTTCCTCCATCAAATACTTATTCATCCAAGCAGTAATTTCTTCTAGTCTCTTGATTCTATGAAGTGGTTTACCGCTTCTTGATAATTCATGATTTTCACCCTTAAAAGCTACAATCTTAGTATCAATACCGTTACATCTAATAGCTGTAAAATATTGTAAAGCTTCAGGTAAGGTACAACGATAATCCTCTATTGAATGAATAAACAATAAAGGTGTCTTTACATTGTTGGCATACTTAAGTGGTGACATAGACCATAGCTCATCATGGCAATTGTGTAAGTCAGTAAAGTTCATCTCATATGGGAAGTCAATACCATAATCAGAGGCACATACTTCAGTAATCATATTAGAGATTGATCTTTGAGTGGCAGCACACTTAAATCTATTAGTATGTGAAACTATCCAGTTAGTCATGTAGCCACCATAGGAACCACCAGTTACACCTACTCTATTTGAATCAATTTGCGGATATTGTCTTAAGACTTCATCAGTAAAGTCCATTAAATCTTCAAAGTCCTTACCACCCCATTGTCTTCTTAAATCAGCGAAATCATTGCCTCTACCATCGCCGCCTCTTGGATTGCAGAAGAAGACGATATAGCCAAGACTTACCCAATATTGCATCTCATGATAAAAGATTTCACCATAGGCACACTTTGGACCACCATGAATATCCAATATTGCAGGATATTTCTTGTTTTTGTCAAAATCTTCAGGAAGTAAGACCCAACCTTGAATCTTAGTCTTCTTATTTAAAGTAATGCGATTAGGCTTAGCAACATAATATTCACTTAAATCGTTTAAATGAGTCAATGTCTCACCATTTAATACTTCTACTTCTTGTAGTCTATTAGCTAATGTAGTTATACGGTAAATCTTATTATCAACAACAACTGCATCATCAACTGTACCTTCAAAGTCACTTAGGCATACTAATTTATCATTATCGATAGTAAACAATTCGCTTCTACTTCCCTTTGAGGTTGATAGGAAATATGGCTTACCATCAATTTTTCTAAATTGTGAATATTTACCATAATGAATATCAGTACCTACTGAGTTATATAGGCTTAAGTCACAGTCAATATATAGTTGGCATTTTCCATCTATTAACTTATAGAACTTAGGATTCTCTAACCATCCTGTTTCTTTACCAAAAGAAGCTACTACAATGATGTCATCATTTAAATAAAAGCTTCTGGTGATAATCATGGTTTCATCACTTAATTTTTGAATAGTCTTACTTAAGACATCATATTCATAAACACTACCAAATTTCTTTTTATAGGTAGTAAAGTCAACACCACTCATCAATATTTTGTTTTCTTTATAATCAAATGATTCTACATCTAATGTAGGTGGTGTGATTCTTTCTATTTCTAAAGTTATTTTATCTATTATAAACAAGCCATTACGATTGCCGTTGATGACTCCTGCTCCATTAAATACGAAGGGGTATTCATCAAGGACAATGTAATCTTGGTTGTTGTCTTCTTCTTTAATTAATTCTTCCTTCTTATCGTCACTATACTTATAATAATCAGGATGATTTACTTTAAATGTTGCTGATGCTAAATAATGATTATCGTCATATTTTTTAATTTCATTCACATCAAGTGGCAACACAAAAGATCTCATTTCTTCACCAGACATAGGATCTAAAACAACAATCTTAGTCTCAGTTTTTTTAGTTTCCTTGTTTACTTCACCGATAAGAACTTCGTTTTCATCTACATAATATAAAGGTAGTTTATCCACATAATCCTTAACAACACTTTGACTATTAGTCTTTAAATCATACTTTAATAGTCTTTGACAATAATCACTTTTATCTTCTTTTACTTTTGTATCTATAAAGAATAAAGCATTCTTAGATGCGTTTAATGAAGAAAGAAAATGATACTTACAAAAATCTGATATACCAATTTTTTTCATATATTCTCCTTTAAAACAGTGGCAAATAGCCTCGCTACTTGCCACTATAAATAATTAACAATTACTTAGATTCAGGTACTTTTACAAACCAGAATGTTGAGTTACCTTGAGCTGAGTTAATAGAGTCAGTCATACCAGCAGGCTTTAAGCATACAGTTTGGAAGCCAAACAATGGACATACTTGAGCAGTTGTTTCTACTAAGTACTTTTCAGCAGCATGTAAAGCATCAATTCTTTCTTGACCAGTTAGCTTATTAGCTTCTTCGATCATAGTATCGTAAGTCTCATCACCCCAAGAAGCACAAGTTTGGTAAGCAGTAGTAGCCATATCTAGATAGCTCATAGAATCTAAGTAGTCAGCAGACATAGCGCCTCTTGCTGTTTCATAGTTACCATTATCATCTCTATCTGAGAAGAATACTCTGACATCACCTGTCTTTAATACTAGGTTGATGCCAACTTCAGCAAGTTGAGCCTTTACAACAGAAGCAACGGTATCATGCATAGTATTTTGGTTATAGTAGTATTCAATAGTAACCGGGTTATCAACTGAATAACCAGACTTAGCTAATAATTCGATAGCTTGATCCTTATCATAAGTTACATAATCACCACCAACTTCTCTAAAGTCACCCTCAGCACCTGTAATACCCGTAGGTACAAAGCCTGTTAGAGGATAGTAAGCATCACCTGCAGCAAGGGCATCAACGATTTCTTGTCTATTGATAGCTAATTGGAAGGCTCTTCTTACATTTACATCTAATAGAACTGGGTTAGTATTTGTAGCTTCTCTTGTGTTAAATTCAATGTAGTAATTAATTACTGAAGGATAAATATCAAGGTTATCACTATCAGCATACATACTTGTTACAGTAGTTGCATCAACAGCAGTAGCATAATCAATTTCACCAGTTTGGAATGCCATTAATTCAGCTTCCATATCTTCCATAACAACAGCAGTTAAAGTTTCAACAGTAACCTTATCAGCATCACAGAAGTTTTCATTCTTAGTCATAACAATCTTATCTGCTCTATCGATTGAAGAATACTTGAAGGCACCACTTGTAGGAACATCTGCACTTTCAGCATATGTATAATCGCCACTTGGAGCATAGTCACTTCTTACGGCATAGAACACACCACCTGATAATAGTGATACAAAGTAGTCACATGGTTTAACAAGTGTAAATACTAGAGTACTATCATCCTTAGCTTCAACACCTGTTAAATCATTCATTGAATCAACATCAGCACCATCATACTTGTCGGCACCAACTAGGTTATTAGTAATCCATGATAAGTATGTAGCTTCGGCACTACCAATTGATAAGGCATGTTTAACACCATATACATAATCAGCAGCTGTTACTTTTTGTCCATCAGACCAAGAGTTATCCTTAAGTGTTAGTGTATAAACTAGGCCATCATCACTAACTGTATAATCACTAACTGCACAAGGTTCAACACCTTCTTGAGTTAATTGGAATAGTGGATAAGATGTTTGGTTCAATACATAAGAACCAATAGAATCAGATGCGATAGCAGGATCTAGATAAGCAGGAGAACCACCAATAGCGTATGTAAAACTTGTCTTATAAGTTACATCGCTTGTGTCACCGCCTTCACTTTCATCTTTAGAACCACAAGCTACTAAAGACAAAGTCATCAAAGCTGTTAGGGCAAACACAACGATTTTGTTTAATTTTTTCATATATCTTCCTTTCTACCTCTCATACAAGAAGCATGCAACCAGTCTATTTCCGACCTTTACAAATGGAGGCACATGTTCCTTACAACGTTGTGTGGCCTTTGGACAACGTGTAGAGAACGGACAGCCACTTGGGGGATTTATAGGTGAAGGAATTTCACCTTCAAGTACAATCCTTTGTTTAGCTTTGGCAATATTTGGATCCGAAATCGGAATAGCTGACAATAAGGCAACCGTATATGGATGTAGAGGACGATGATAAACATCGTTACTTGGACCAACTTCCATCATATGTCCAAGATACATAACACCAATACGGTCAGAAATGTGTTTTACCATACTTAAGTCATGGGCAATGAACAAGTATGATAAGTCCATTTCTTTTTGAATATTTTTAAGCAAGTTAATAACTTGCGCCTGAATTGAAACATCTAGAGCTGAAATAGGCTCATCACAGACAATAAACTTGGGATTAACCGCTAAGGCTCTGGCTATACCAATTCTTTGTCTTTGACCACCAGAGAACTCACTTGGATATCTTCTGATATGGTCAGGTTTTAAACCAACAATCTTTAATAGTTCAACAACCCTATCTTCTCTTTCCTTATCTGTGTCATAGATATTATGAATAATCATTGGCTCCTTAATAATTTCACCAACAGTCATTCTAGGGTCAAGAGATGCATATGGGTCTTGGAAAATCATCTGCATATCCTTACGGAAAGCCTTTAGTTCACTTCCTTTTAAGCTAGAAACATCTTTTCCTTCAAATTCAATATGACCACTTACTGGTTCATATAATTTAACGATGGTTCTACCAAGTGTTGACTTACCACAACCTGATTCACCAACTAAGCCAAAGGTCTCATTTTTGTTTACTTCAAAACTTACACCATCAACAGCCTTAACAATTTGTTTCTTAGAAAAGATTCCTTTAGTGACATCAAAATGAGTCTTTAAATCTTCAACTTTCAAAATTACTTCATCACTCATTTACATCACCCCACACCTTCTTAGCCATTTCTTCATTAAGCCAACATTTGCATGTATGACCCTTGTTGAACTCTTTTTCTTCTGGCATATATTCTTTACAAATTCTCATCGCCTTTGAGCATCTATCCACAAAAGGACAGCCCTTTGGTGGATTTAATAAGTCAGGTGGTGAACCTGGAATTGGTTCAAGCTCCTTTTCCTCACCATCTTCAGGATGAGCTACACAATTTAGTAAGCCTTTAGTATAAGGATGCTTAGGATCATAGAAGATATCCTTATCGCTTCCCTTTTCTACTAATTTGCCACCATACATAATGCAAACCTTATCACAAAGTTTTGCGACCACTCCTAAGTCATGGGTAATCATGATAACAGCGGCATTTGTTTCTTTTCTTAAATTATCAATAAGCTCTAATACTTGAGCTTGAATAGTAACATCTAGAGCAGTAGTTGGTTCATCCGCGATGATTACTCTTGGGTTACAGGTAAGAGCTATCGCAATGACAATTCTTTGTCGCATACCACCTGAGAATTCAAAGGGATATTGTTTAATTCTTTTTTCAGGGGATGGGATACCAACTAGTCTCATAAGTTCTAAGGCTCTTTCACGAGCTTGGGCCTTAGTCATATTGGTATGATTCATAAGAGGCTCAATTAATTGGGTTTCAATCTTTAATACGGGATTTAGAAAGGTCATAGGATCTTGGAAAATCATCGCAATTTTGTTTCCTCTTAATTGACGCATCTTAGCATCATATTCTTTTTTATTCTTAAAGTGGCTTGGTGATATGTCTTCTCCATCAAAGATTATTTCACCCTTTTCAACTACCCCATTAGCGGCAAGCAAACCCATAATAGAGTACATTGTCTGTGACTTACCACTACCTGATTCACCGACAATTCCAATTACTTCTCCTTCGTTTAGGGAAAGTGATACATCATTAACAGCCTTAACCTTACCTTGGTCAGTATTGAATGATGTTGTTAAGTTTTTAATTTCTAATAATGACATATAACTACCTCTGTTTAGCTTGGAAAGCTTCACCAACACCATCACCGACAAAGTTTAGAGAAAGACATGTAAGTGATATTGCAAGGACTACCCAAATGATTTGGATTGGGTAGGTAAAGAATAATCCTCTACAATCGTTTGCCAATTTGCCCCAAGAAGGAATAGATGGATCTAGGCCAATGCCCACAAAGCTTAGGAAGGCTTCGGTGAAGATGGCAGATGGCACCAACATGGTTAAATTGACAATAATAGGGCCAATGGCATTTACGATTAAGTGATTAATTAAAATTCTTTTATGGCTAGCGCCCAATACTTTTTCTGCCATCGCAAATTCCATTTCTTTAATCGAACGAACTTGTTGACGAACTTGTCTAGCCATCCCTACCCATGATGTGAAGCAAATTGCGAACAACATCGCAGGGATTGTGTTACCAAAGATCATTAGGATAAGGATGACATATAACAAGGTTGGGATGGAATCTAGAATATCAACGATTCTCATCATGACCATGTCGACTTTGCCACCAACGTATCCTGCAATACCACCATACAAGACACCAATAATCAAACAAATAAAGGCACTAGCGAAGGCGATTGATAGAGAAATACGGCCTCCATACATTACTCTGACAAAGATATCTCTACCAAGTTTGTCGGTTCCAAATGGATGGTCTAAACTTGGCATGGCGTTTTTTAGGGCAATGTTTTGGTCCTCAAATCCATATTTAGATAAGATAGGCACAAATATTGCCATTACTACCATGATGACTAGAAAGATAAGTCCAATCATCGCTAATTTATTTTTCTTATATCGATCCCAAACATCCCTTAGGAATGTTTTTGATTCCATGGCGATGAATTCAGAATTCTTTTCATCATCAGGAAGTTTCTCAAACATTTTTTCATTTAATTCTATGTTCATAAAACACCTCACTACTTATTTACTTTGATACGAGGATCAACCATAGCAGATACCACATCTGAGACAAGGGTCATGATGATGACAAGTGCTCCAAGTAGAATGGTTAGTCCCATGCATAATGTATAATCACGATTTGAAATCGATGTTGTAAATTCTCTTCCAATTCCTGGAATTGAGAATAATGTTTCAATTACAAGAGAACCAGTAATCATGCCTGCAAACATTGGGCCTGCGTATGTTATGACTGGTAACAAGGCATTTTTAAGTCCATGTTTGATTACGACCATTGATTCCTTTGTTCCCTTAGATCTTGCTAGGGTAATGAAGTCACTACCCATCACGTCTCTTAATGATGATCTTGTAAGACGCGTAATTGTTGAAATAGGGGAAAATGATAGAGCCAAGACTGGCATTATGTAACTTGCGGGTGTTTCAAGCCCTACCACAGGCAACAATTTTAGATTCACAGCCAACAAGATCATCATCAACATTGCCAACAAGAAGCCAGGCACGGATACACCAATGGTTGCCAATATCGTGATTAACGAGTTGACCCATTGTTTATTCGTGAGTGCCGATATAACACCAAGGGTTATACCTACTACCATCGATACCACAAAGGCGATAACACCAAGTTTTGCAGTAACTGGTAGTCTTGTTTTTATAATTTCCGTAACGCTTTGGCCTTTCTTAGAAATAGAAACGCCAAAGTCACCATGTATAACATTTTTCATGTAAACAACATATTGTTCACTAACCGGTTTATCTAAACCATACTTCTTATTTAAAGCTTCCATAGTGGCAGCTGGAATGGCCTTGTTGTCTCTTGAAAACGGGCTACCGGGCATCGCCTTCATCCCAAAGAACACTATCGTAGCTAAGATGAATAGTGTAAATATTCCTAATAATAATCTCTTAACAATGTATTTAAACATCTAAACCACCTTCCTATAAAACTTTATAGGTCTTAATATACACCAATTTGTATATTCATTTTCATAAAACTTGTAATTATTTTCATATGACTGAAATTTTTTTCATAAGTGTTTATAAAAAAATAAATTTCTTGAAAATAAAAAATGCCGATTGTGCTATCATTTAGCTAATCGGCAAATTTTTTTAAATAATTCAACTCCTGTTTCGATGATATCATCATCAAATTTATATAAGTCATTATGTAAACTAGGACAATCACCCATGCCTACAAAGAAGAACATACATGGGGCAAACTGTTTATAGAAGCCAAAGTCTTCACTGGCTCTTATTGGCTCAGGCAGATATTCTAATCCATCAATTCTTTTAATTGTTTCTTCAACTAACTTAGGATCTGAATAGTTTTCATCAAAGCGATCAAATTCTTCTATATGTACTTCAAACTTATCTTTTAAATTATCAAAATATCTTCTTACATATTCTTCTAATATCTTAAGCTCATTTTCTTTAGCAGCTCTCATAGTTAATGAGATTTCACCATTTGCGGGAGATATGCCAAAGTTTAAACTGCCAACATTTAGATTAATTATGGTAATCATTGCCAAGTTAGTAAAAGAATAATCTTTAAACTTAAATGGCTTATAACCATAAAACTTAGATAGAGGTTCAATAGACTGCGCAAATCTTGCAAGTTCATAAACAGGATTTAAACCTTTTTCAGGTTCAGAGGCATGACTTTGAACACCCTTAAGACTGATACGATAGCCAACAGAGGCACACATTACAGTCTCTGGACGATAATAGACAACATTCTTTTTAAGACCTGGCATATTATGTAGTCCATAGACTTCATCTACTTTATATTTCTTAAATAGTGGTGCACACATTGGGGCTCCTGCACCATTTTCTTCGGCTGCTTGAAATAAATAGATGACATTCTTATCTACATTTTCAGCTTCCAACATCGCACCTAAAAGTATTGCGGTATGACCATCATGACCACAACCATGGAAGGCTTCACCTGATGAATTAAGTATCGCATCATGGTCAGCTCTTAGTACAATTGTTTTTCTTCCTTCCTTGAAATCCTTTAAACAATACAACCATCCACCTTCATCATGGGTCTCATACTCAGGCATATTCTCAGAGATAAAATTTTTAATTATTTCTCTTGTGTGTACTTCATGATTAGATGTTTCGGGACTAGAATGTAATAAATGACGTAATTCAATAATTTTATTAAGATTTTCTTGTTTCATACTTTTATGATACGCTTTATTTGCATTCAGCAATCAACTTAGTTAATACTTTATAAGCTCTATCAAAAGATTCGAGCCCAAGTCTTTCATTAGGTGTATGAATGCCCTCCATAATTGGGCCATAAGTAATAACATCCATATCATCATCGATTGATGCGAAGACACCACATTCTAGTCCACTATGTTTTGCGATTTCTACTAAAGGTTTATCATATTCTTCCATAATAATCTTATTTAACTTATCACGCATTTCACTATTAGCCTTATAGTTCCATCCTGGATATCTAGAGCCAACGCTTATAGTTACATTAAACATTCTAGCAAGCACTCTTATCTCATCAATCATATGATCAAGGTTACAATCTAGGTTACTACGTAATGAAGATTCCATTACGATCTTATTACCAACAGTATTAATAATACCTAGGTTTAATGATGATGTAGTTAATCCTTCAATGGCCATTGAACGATGTTTATGTCCATTAGGCAATAGGAAAACATAGTCGATTATTTGTTTACTTAATGCACTATCAATAACTTTATCTACTTTATCTATTTGATAGATTGAGCATTCAAATTGATTATCAGAGAACTCTAATTCTTTACCTATATCAATGACACTTTGTTCAACAGCTTTATCAATTGTCTCAAAAGGTAATAATGAACTAAATTCAATTTCACATTCTCTTGGAATCGCATTGTCCTTAAGCCCACCATGAACACTTATTAGGTTTATATCACCACCTAATTCTTCTAATATTCTAAAGGCTAACTTATTCGCATTGCCCTTTTCAAGATGAATATCATTACCAGAATGACCACCACTTAATCCTGTAATAAACAACTTGTAACATGGCTTATCATTTGGAATATATTTTAAATCTAGACTTTGAGTAACAACACAGCCACCAGCTGAAGTGATGGCAGTAGTTACTTCGCCATTACCATCAAGTGATATCATTCTTCTTGATTTAATAAGTGAGGTATTTAAATTCAAAGCACCACATAAACCAACTTCTTCTTGTACTGTAAAGACACATTCTAGCTTTGGATGAGACAACTTATCATCCGCTAATATAGATAAAATATAGGCAACACCAGCTCCATCATCAGCGCCAAGTGTTGTACCTCTTGCCTTCAAGAAACCATCTTCTACATATAAGTCTAGAGGATCTTTCTTAAAATCATGGTCACTATCACCATTCTTCTCACATACCATGTCTAGATGTGCTTGTAATAATAGTGGAGCACTATCCTCATATCCTTTACTAGCTTCTTTATAGATAATGATATTGTTGTATTCATCTCGTATAGTTTCGAGCCCATTTTCGAGCCCAAAGTTATATACATAATCAGCTATCTTTTCCTCATCAAAAGATCCATGAGGTATCTTAGCTATTTCGTTGAAATAGAAACAGTAAGGCTTACTTAAATCAAACTTACACATAAACAATCACCTTCTTTACAAACATAATATACACCTATCTTTTTATGATGATTAATTAAAATGAATAAAAACACATCAACAAATATATCGTTGATGTGTATCTATTTTATTGTTCAACAACCTTCCAATATCCAGACTTGTTTGAACCTATTCTCTCTATGTATCCCATCTTTTTCAAATTCGATATATATCTTTGTATCATTGATTTACCAATATTCATTATTTTGACAAGTTGTGGCTGCGTAATATTTGGATTATTTCTTATTTCCAATAAGACTTTTTCCATTTGTTCGTTCATTTTTGGTTTTTTATCTACTGGTTTATCAACCAATGAGTCTTCTAGAATTGTAAATGGCAATGTAACAACAATCGAGTTTTCTCTAAATTCAAAGGCATCTCTTCCATACATTTCAGTAATTTTTGGCACCCCTCTGCCCGATCTTTCACTTATGTGTAGTTGTAAGAATAAATCAGATAATTTGCGATTTACAGGAATTGATTCCCCAAGAAAGAATCCTTCAATTGTTTGTTCAGGAGCTAATGTTCCTCTTGATAAAATCTCTATACGGTTACTAAATACAGTTATCATCGGAGCATTGCCATCAATCCACTTATTGTGTACAAACGCATTAATAACTGCTTCACGATAAGCATCCGCATTGAACAGCGATACTTCCTTTCTCTCCATAATACGATTTCGTTCATCTGTTTGAATTAGATTAATTACATCACTGTATTCTAAAATCTTATCAAGTGCAAGTAATATACAAGTATTGCCAAATTCTCTCACCGAAAACAATGGAGCTGCTTTTGTTTCGCCTCGAAAAATTGAAATACGAATAGGCATATGACAATCATCTGATAATAATTGAGCCATCATATTATATTTCCCATCTTTTGTTCTTAAGCCTAGGTTCTTTTCAAATGTTTCTTGCCTTAAAGTTATTCCTCTACCAGCATAATATGTAAATAATCTTACAAATGTTAAATCTTGGTACTCTGATTCAACTGTCTCAATCGTTGGAAGTCCATTAGTAAGCACATTAAAAAGTTGTGCTTCGCGTTCTGGATACTTATTAATCTTTTCTTTACTAGAACCGATTCTGATATATCTTATCCCATCAAAAGATGTTGGTACGGTCTTTGCCGCAGGAATATCAAGCACAACGACCCTCTTACCTTGCACTTCAATTTCATTAAATGAAAAATACAAATCTGGTGTAAGTAATCTAGCTAAATAATGCTGAAAAGGTTCTTTATTGTAATCTTTTTGATAGTTTACTGTTGTGCCTGCATATTTCGCATGAATAAGGCCGGTATGAAGCTTGCTTCAATACCGGCCATT
>URCJ01000016.1 GCA_900546285.1 uncultured Solobacterium sp.
GCACGTTGCCGGTTAGAGAACTCTCGAAAGAGAGTTTTTCTTTTTGTCTAGAATAATAAAAGATTGTCCATCATAAGAAGGACAATCTATACGTATTATTAGTAGTTCTTTAAATCAAAAATTTCTTCATCTGTTAAATGACGATAATCGCCTATTTCTAATCCAACTAAGTTTAAATTTTTAAATTGCACTCTTTTTAGATATGTTACCTCACATCCAATAAATTTAAACATCCTCTTTACTTGATGAAACTTTCCTTCAGAAATTGTTAAATAAGCTTTAGTATCACCCAGTATTTCTAATTTTGATGGCTTAGTAATAAAATCCCCTAAATCTATTGGATTTGAAAAAACCTCTTGTGCATCATCCCTTATCTTATTATCAACTTCGACATAATATTTTTTATCCACATGATTTTCTGGACTTAACAAGTCATGATTTAACTTGCCATCATTTGTTATCAAAATTAGTCCTTCAGTATCTTTATCAAGTCTACCAACTGGAACTAAATCTTTACGTTTAGTTTTAATTATATGCATAATAGTTTCTTGCTTTTTATCTTCAGTAGCACTCAAATAGCCTGCGGGTTTATTTAAAATAATATATTCATATTCAATATAATTAATTACTTTGTCATTTACTGTAATTTCATCATTTAAATTTACTTTATAGTCACTTTTCTTAATAACAATTCCATTTACTTTGATATGGCCTTTTTTAATGAGTTCTTTAACTGAAGACCTTGTTCCAACATTCATATCACTTAAATATTTATCTAGTCTCATCGTTTAATCCAACCTTTGTCAATTTTATTCTTTAACACTCCGTTTTTTGCCTTAGCAAATCCAAGAGGACAATCATCTACACATACCAATACCATTCCATTTAAATTGGAATTAGTTTCAATTGTTTCTCCTTTTAAGTATTTTTCCACTAGATTATCACTTGATTTTAAATTTAATACATTATTATATTCGTTAATTTTTAAATTCATAGCAAGTTGTTGCGAAGGTTCAAAACCATATTTTGTCTCTTTTCCTAAAAGCAATCCTGATCTCAATACTCGAATCCCTTTAGTATTTATAGGCTTTAAAAAGTATATGTAATCATTAATTTTTTCAAATATACCATCATAGAATCTTTTATTCAATTCATTTATAAAAGATATATCTGTTTTTGCCATTACCCGTGATTCACGTTTATGAGAATTACCATCTTTTTGTAACAAGCATACATAATGACCTTCACCTTTAATTCTATGTGGAAATAGTTTTACCCCATAACCATCATTTGCATCTTTAAAACCGTCATATTTTTCAATAGGCAACAACTTTATATTTGAATTATTATCTAATGCGTATTGAATTATTTCTTCATCTTCTCTTACATCAAAGGTACAAGTTGAATATATTAACTTGCCACCATCTTTTAACATATTAATGCAAGCTTGTATCAAACGTTTTTGTATAGGTGAAAAGTATTCACTATCTCTCTCTTTCCACGATTCAATTAAAGCCTTATCTTTTCTAAACATTCCTTCTCCAGAACAAGGAGCATCCAATAGAATCTTGTCAAAATATTTTGGAAAATATTCTTCTAATTCAATAATATCTTTCGCAATAACATAATAATTAGAAAACCCAGCTCTTTCTATATTTCTTAATAACGCATTAGCTCTAGAAATTGAAATATCATTAGAAACCAACAATCCAGTATTATTTAACTTATCTAACAATTTAAGACTTTTGCCACCGGGAGCAGCACACGCGTCTAAAACTATATCTCCTTCTTCAATTGGCAAAACTTCGGCAGGCAACATCGCACTAGCTTCTTGTAAATAATACAAACCTGCATAATAATATGGATGCTTGGAAATACTCAAATCATCAAAATAAAAGCCATCCTTACACCAAGGAACTTGTTCTAAATTATATGGAAAGATTTCTTTAAATCTATCAACAGAAATTTTACTAGTATTAACTCTCAAACTATGGATTTGAGGATTATCAAAACACGCTAAATAATCATCATATTCATCTTTTAACAGCGATTTCATCGCATTTAAATACTTATCCGGTAACATAAAAACATTTTAACATTACAAGTGCTATAATTGAGTACATGTTAAGTAAAAGTGAAAAAGAAACTATCGATCTAGGATATAAGATCGGCAAAAAATTGGAAAAAGGAATGTGCATTACTTTAGTTGGTGATTTAGCTGGAGGCAAGACTACCTTTACAAAAGGTATTGGTAAAGCACTTAATATAAAGGAGGTTATAAATTCACCAACATTCACTATTTTAAAAATCTATGACGGTGATCTTAAACTATATCATATTGATGCCTATAGACTAGAAGGTTGCGAATATGATTTGGGTCTTGATGAATATCTTGACGAAGGAGTTATGATTGTCGAATGGCCTGTTTATTATCAAGATTACTTACCAAATGAATACTTAGAAATATCTTTTAAATATATTGATGATAATACTAGAGAAATTACTCTTAACCCAATTGGTGAAAAATATAAGGAGCTAGTTAAAGAATGTTAACATTATGTATTGATACAGCATATAAATATTTAACTCTTGTCCTAATGGAAGACGACAAGATCATCGATTCAATCTCTTTCGAATGCTTTAAAAGGCAATCTGAAGAAGCATTTGTTTACTTAGACAAATTATTCAATGAATCAAAAGTTGATAAGAAAGATATAGATGCAATATGCATCACGAAAGGTCCTGGTTCTTATACAGGTGTTAGAATTGCAATGACCATCGCAAAAGTTTTATGTCAAGTAAAAGGAATTAAATTATATACAATTTCAACATTAAGACTATACGCTGGTAACCATGAAAAAACAATGGTGATTATGGATGCCAGAGCAAACAGAGCGTATGTAGGCATATACGATAAGGAAAATTGTTTATTAGAAGATTGCGCAATGGAACTTAAGGATATCGACACAAAAGATTACAATGTTGTCTTAGATGGTGCCCTTATCGGTAAAGAAGACGTTGCACCAAATATTCCAGAGTGTTTCCTAGCTTGCAAAAATTTATTTGAAGAAGTTGAAAATATCAACCATTTAGCTCCTGAATACTTAAAAGAAAGTACAGCATATTACAGATGACCTTTGAGCAACTAGATATCAAAGATCTTGATGAAGTTATCAAGATTGAAAATGAAGTATTTTCAGACCCATGGCCTTATAAATATTTTAAAGAAGACCTAGATAATGAAAATTCTATTTATTATGCATTAAAAGATGAAGACAAAATCATTGGCTACGCTGGACTTTGGTTCATGTTTGAAAATTGCGATTTAGTAAATATTGCGATAAACAAAACATATCAAGGACAAGGCTTAGGAGAAAAACTATTAAAGTTAGTTATTAGAGAGGCTATTTTAAAAGAATGTGAATTTATGCATCTTGAAGTGCGTACAACTAATACAAAAGCCTATAATCTCTATAAAAAACTAGGCTTTATCGAAACAAGAACAAGAAAAGACTATTATGGCGAAGGCCAGGATTGTCTTGATATGGTGAAAGGATTGTTAGGATTAAATGAAGAAGATTTTAGCGATTGAAAGCAGTTGTGATGAAACAGCTTGCGCGATAATTGATGAAGAATTAAATATATTGAGTAGTGTGGTAACTAGCCAAATTGATGTTCATGCTCGTTTTGGCGGTGTAATCCCTGAAGTTGCTTCTAGAATGCATGTTGAACAAATCTCAACAATAGTAGACGAAGCACTTAAACAAGCAAATGAAAAAGTAGAAGACATGGACGCAATAGCATACACAATGGGACCGGGTTTAATTGGTTCCTTACATGTAGGCGGTATTGCTGCCAAAACATTAGCATTCTTCTACGACAAACCTTTAATTGGTGTACACCACCTAAAAGGTCACATTTTTATTAACGAACTACTACAACCATTAAAATATCCTTTAATGGCTCTTGTAGTAAGTGGCGGTCATACTGAACTTGTATACATCGAAAATGAAAATAGTTTTAAGATTGTTGGTACAACATTAGATGATGCGGTAGGTGAATCATATGATAAAGTAGCTAGAGTTTTAGGACTTGAATATCCAGGTGGACCTAAAATAGACAAACTCGCAAAAGAAGGCAAGAAGAATTATACCCTACCTAAACCTAAAGTTGATGGTCTAAACTTCTCATTCTCAGGTTTAAAGAACGCTTCCTTACAACTTGTAAATAGACTTGAAAGAAATGGCGAAGAACTAAACAGGGCTGATTTAGCATATGCCTTCCAAGAAACAGCACTAAATTGTTTGATTGATAAAACAATTAAAGCACTTGAAGAATATCCTTGTGAGATGTTTGTAATTGCCGGTGGTGTAGCATGTAACTCTAGACTTAGAGAACTTGTTACCGAAAAAGTTAAAGGTGTAGAGGTTATTCTTCCACCACTTAAATATTGTACAGACAACGCAACAATGATCGGTGTAGCTGCATGGCATTACTATCATAACCAAAAGTTTGTACCACTTGATACAGCATCTAAACCTTCAATGTCAATTGAGGATTAGTATATGAAAACTTATTTTCCAATAGACTATAAATCAGATATGACCTTATATGAAACCCAAGAGGCCATATCTTTAATTAAGAAGACATTTCAAAAACATTTAAGCGATGCACTTCACTTAAAAAGAGTCAGTGCACCATTGTTTGTTGAAAGTGATTCGGGATTAAATGATGATTTAAACGGAGTAGAAAGAGCAGTAAGCTTCGATATTCCTTACGCACACAAAGATGCCAGTGTAGTTCATTCTCTTGCTAAGTGGAAACGTATGGCTTTATATAACTATGACTTCTATATGGGTAAAGGTTTATACACGGATATGAACGCTATCAGAAGAGATGAAGCATTAGACAATCTTCATTCAATTTATGTAGACCAATGGGATTGGGAAAAGATTATTGATAAGAAAGACAGAAATCTAGAAACATTAAAGAAAACTGTTAATAATATTCATAAATGTATCCTTGCTACTTTAGCTACATTAAAGATTAAATATCCTAGTATCAAGGTTCATTTGCCTGAAGATTTATACTTTATCACTAGTCAAGAACTACTTGATATGTATCCAAATTTAAGTTCTAAGGAACGTGAATATGAAATCACCAAGGAACATAAAGCGGTATTTATAATTGGTATTGGTGATAAATTAAGCAATGGCCAAGCACATGATGGTAGAGCTCCTGACTATGATGATTGGAAACTTAATGGAGATTTAATTTATTATCATGAAGTCTTAGACTGTGCTCTTGAAATATCTTCAATGGGCATAAGAGTTGATGCTGATTCGCTTATTTATCAGCTAGAAACATCTAACCATACCGATAGAATGCGCTATAGATATCATCAAATGATACTTAATAATGAGTTGCCATACACAATAGGTGGTGGTATCGGACAAAGTAGACTTTGTATGTTACTTATGGGCAAGGCGCATATCGGTGAAGTTCAATCTTCTTTATGGGATGAATATACACTTAAATTAGCTAAAGAAAATGGGATTATTATTTTATAAGTTAATAAAAATAAAATATTCACAAATATGTTCTTTTAACATATAATAGTTAGAAAAGAGAAGGTATTAAAGAAGATGAAAAAAACTCCAAACGCTACTTTGAGAAGATATCCTATTTATCTTAAAGCTTTAAGAAAAATTAAAGAAGAAGGTAAAGACAAGATTATGTCTTCTGAGCTGGCAGAATATGTCAACATTAAATCAACAACTATTAGAAGAGACTTCTCTTTAATCGGTTGTTTAGGTAAACAAGGTTATGGTTACAATGTACAAGAATTAATCGACATCTTCGCAGAAGAACTAGGTGTTAATTATGATGAAAAGATTGTTCTTGTGGGCTGTGGTAACCTAGGTAAAGCCCTACTTAACTATAATAAGTGGGCCGATGTAGTTGGTGAAATCGTTTGTGCATTTGATAAAAATCCAGAAAAATGCAAGGTTAAGATTCCCGTTTACAACATTAATGAAATTAAAGAAAAAAGACCGGAAGGCTGTCGTATTGCGATACTTTGTATCTCAGAAGATGTCCAGAATACAATCGATTTACTAGCCGAAGCTGGTATTAAGGGTATTGTAGATTTTACACATGTTCACTACAATACACCAAATGGCGTTATCATTAGAAGCGTCGATGTTGTTTCAATGATTCAAGAGTTAGTCTTTGAAACAAATGCAGAGAATAAATAGGGGAAAGAGATTATGTTAGATTACTATACAATTAGAGAATTATATGAAATTTCAAACTCACCAAATCATATTGAAAGAGATCAAATTGAATATGTTGAACTTGATGGTTGGGTGAGGACAAATAGAGACTCAGGTCAAATTGGTTTTATTGAATTAAACGATGGTACTTATTTTAAGAATGCTCAAATCGTTTATCATGATGATTTAGACAACTACAATGAAGTAAGTAAGATGCTTACAGGCACAAGCATTAAAGTTACAGGCAAATATATTTACACTCCTGACAATAAGCAACCTTTTGAACTAGTGGCAACTTGCATCGAGATTCTAGGCAAGTGTGATGATACTTATATCCTACAAAAGAAAAGACATAGTTTTGAGTTCTTAAGAGAATATCCTCATTTAAGACCTCGTACAAATACATTCTCAGCTGTATTCAGACTTAGAAGTGTCCTTTCAATGGCAATCCACGAATTCTTCCAAAACCAAGGTTTTGTTTATGTTCATGCACCAATTATTACAGGTAACGATGCTGAGGGTGCTGGTGAAGTATTCACAGCTACAACAAGAGAAGATGGCAAGTATGATGAAGACTTCTTTGGTAAGCACGCATCTTTAACAGTATCAGGCCAATTACATGTAGAAGCATTCGCGATGGCATTTAGAGATGTTTATACTTTCGGACCTACATTTAGAGCTGAAAATTCAAACACAAAGACTCATGCTTCTGAATTCTGGATGATTGAACCAGAAATTGCTTTTGCAGACTTAGAAGATAATATGGACTTAATTGAAGATATGATTAAGTACTGCATTGATTATTGTATGGAAAATGCACCTGAAGAAATGAAATTCTTCAACACAATGATTGATAAGACTTTATTTGATCGTTTAAATCATGTTAGAAATTCTGAATTTAGAAGAATGACTTACACAGAAGCTATTGATATCTTATTAAAGGCTCCTGTTAAGTTTGAAAATAAAGTTGAATGGGGTATTGATTTAAATACTGAACATGAAAGATATTTATGTGAACAAGTCGTTAAGGGTCCAGTATTCTTAACTGACTATCCAAAGGATATCAAGGCCTTCTACATGCGTGCTAATGATGATGGTAAGACTGTAGCAGCTTGTGACTTGTTGGTACCTCATGTGGGCGAACTTGTTGGTGGTTCACAAAGAGAAGAACGTTTAGAATTACTAGAAAAGAGAATGGATGAACTACATATGGATAAGTCTACTCTTGACTGGTATTTAGACCTAAGAAGATATGGTGGTTGTAAGCATGCAGGTTTCGGCTTAGGCTTTGAACGTATGATGATGTATCTAAGTGGTATGGAAAATATTAGAGATGTGCTTCCTTATCCTAGAACTCCAAAGAACTTAATTTATTAATATGTTAATCACAATCAATTCTGGCACCGTTTATTTCGGTGCCAATGATGTATTTGAGGACATCGACTTTGTCATAAATGAAAATGAAAAGATTGCCCTTGTCGGCCGTAATGGCTGTGGTAAGACAACTTTGTTAAAAGTTCTTACAGGAGAGGTCACTCTAAGTAAGGGCAATCTTATTAAGCCTAACAAACTAAAGGTAGGTTATCTTAACCAGAACTCACTTATCGATTGTCATAATATCGTAAGGGATGAAATGCTTACCGTATTTAAGCCTCTTTTAGATATGGAAGAGGAATTGAATAATTTATCGGAAAAACTTAAGACTGATCATTCTGATAAGCTAATCAATGAATATAGTAAGTTGGAAGAAGAATTTAAGTCTAATGGTGGTTATACTTACAATTCTGAAATGGAAACAATTCTATTTGGCTTTGGTTTCCATAAAGAAGATTTAGACAAGAATATTTCTTCTTTCTCAGGTGGCGAAAAGACTAAGTTAGCATTCGCAAAGTTACTTTTAAGTAAACCTGATTTACTTTTACTAGATGAACCTACTAACCACTTAGATTTATCTACGATTGAATGGTTGGAAAACTATTTAAGCAAATATAAAAAAGCAATTATCCTAGTATCCCATGACCGTATTTTCTTAGATAAGATTGTTAATACGGTTTACGAACTAGAATATGGTCATCTTAAGAAATATGCAGGCAATTATTCTAAATATGTTGAACAGAAAAAGGCTGATTTCTTAAAGGATTCAAAGGCTTATGATCGTCAACAAAAGGAAATTAAAAGGTTAGAAGAATTAATCGAGAAGTTCCGTTATAAGAAAAATAAGGCAGCTTTTGCCCAAAGTAAGATTAAATATCTAGACCGTATGGATAAACTAGAAGATCCAAAGAAGGCTGATACTAAAGCTTTTAAAGCATCTTTTAAATGCGCTGTTAAGGGTGGCAAGAGCGTTTTGAATATGGATCACTTTAAAGTTGGTTATGATAAACCTCTATTTGAAGTAACTCATGAAATCTTAAGAGGACAGAGAATTTGTGTAATGGGTGATAATGGCTGTGGCAAATCAACTTTATTAAAGACTATCGTAGGACAAATTCCTCCTCTTGGCGGTTATATGTTGTTAGGCCATCAAATTGAGATAGGTTATTTTGATCAAAATATCGCTGCTTACAAGAATGGCAATACCGTCTTAGAAGAATTATGGAATGAATATCCTGAAAAGGATATGTATGAGATTAGAAGTACCTTGGGTGCTTTCTTATTCTCTAGTGATGAAGTGTTTAAAGAGGTTTCGGTTTTATCAGGTGGTGAAAAAGTTCGTTTGGCTTTAGCTAAGCTTATGTTAAAGAACGCGAATTTCTTAATTCTTGATGAACCTACAAATAACCTAGATATTATTTCGAAGGAAGCCTTGGAAACAGCGTTAAATAATTATGATGGCACAATTTTATTTGTATCACATGACCGTTATTTCATTAAACAAGTAGCTACTTCTTGTCTTGTGGTGGAAGGTGATAAGCTAGTTTATTATCCTGATGGTTATAAGGATTATATTGATGCTAAAGCCGAGCCCGCTACTAAGGATAGTCAACCTAAGGAAAAGGTTGATTTAAAGGTTGTTAAGGCCCGTCCTAAATATAATCTAAGAAAACTTGAAGAAGAGATTAGTGAACTTGAAAATCTATTGGAAGAAAAAAGAAACTTAAGATATGAACCTGAATATTATCAAGATTCTAGGAAGATGCAAGAATTGGATGAAGAGATTGATGATATTCATAATAAGATTCATGCAGCTGAAGAAAAGTGGGAGATTGCCATGGAAGAAAGTGAGAATCATTAATGTTTAATAATAAATCTAATTTTGATCATTTGTATCACTTGGCATTAGATGAAAAAGAAAAGAAGTCTTTGTTTATTAAAGTACTTGTAATCTCAATCATCTTTTTATCATTAATAATCTTTAATGGCTTTAATCGTTTCTATGGCATGATGGTTAATAGAATGTTGATGTTTGTATATATTCTGCAAATTGTCGACTTATTATCTATTTATTCAGGCCTTTATACCTTATTTTTCTATAATAAATACTTAACTGATAGAGATATTAATAAGTCTCTTAATAAGTTTCCTACTTATACAAATATATTAATGATTTTAAATTCTGTTAGTATTATCTTGGGTATTGTTTATGTGATTAAAGAAGGTTTCCATAATGACATAATAGAATTTATCTTTTTCTTGATAATCAATATCTTAATGATTGTATTGAATTTCTATTTTAAGAAGACTATCGATAATGTTTATGTTGAAAAAAATAAGGAAGAGGAGTGATTATGCTAGATAGAAAATATGCAGATTTAGCTGCCAATAAGGCTATTGAACTGTTGAATATTGATTCACCAAGTGGTTTCACAGAAAAGATTGCGGATAAGGTAATTGATGATTTTACTAAGCTAGGTTATGTTTGTGAGAAGTCTAATAAGGGTAATATTTTAGTATCTATAGCTAATCCCGAAGAATATAAGGATGTCATCTTGTTTGAGGCTCATGGTGATACTCTAGGTGGTATGGTTAAACAAATCGAGTCTAATGGTAGATTGTTAGTATCTCCTTTAGGTGGCCTTGTGGCTTCTAATGTTGAGACAGAAAATGTTAGAGTTTATACAAGAGATAATAAGATTTATGAGGGTGCTTTCCAATTAGCTAATGCTTCTAGTCATGTTAATCGTGAATTGAACACCAAAGAGAGAACTTTTGACACAGTAGAAATCGTCTTGGATGAAAGAGTTAATAGTAAAGAAGATGTAAAGAATCTAGGCATCAGTGTAGGCGACTTTGTTTGTGTTGAACCAAGAGCTCATATTACAAGTAGTGGCTATATTAAATCTAGATTCTTAGATGATAAGTTGTCTGTGGCTACTTTATATGCCTATGCTTCATATTTAAAGGAAAACAATATCAAGTTAGATAAAAAAGTTTATTTCTTGATTACTGTTTATGAAGAAGTGGGCCATGGTGGTTCTTATATTCCAAGAGATGTTACTGAAGCAATTTCAGTTGATATGGGTTGTGTAGGCGATGGATTAGAATGCACTGAAACGCAGGTTTCAATCTGTGCTAAAGACTCAGGCGGTCCATATGATAAGACTATTGTCGATAAACTAGTTAAGGCGGCTATTAAAGAGGATGCTGATTATGCCATTGATGTTTATCCGTATTATGGTTCTGATGTAGAAGTTACCTTAAAGGCAGGATACGATGTTAAACATGGCTTGATTGGACCTGGTGTTTATGCTTCTCATGGCTATGAAAGAAGCCATGTTGATGGTGTATATAATACTTTAAAAGTTTTAAAAGCTTACTTAGAAGACTGTTAGAAATAACAGTTTTTTAGTATATTGAGTTTAGGAGGCTGCTTTAATGAAAAAGACAATTATTCAACTCGATAAAAGCACATTGCTAATTAAAAGAGGTGATACTTTTAAGCTTAATCTTTCACATAACGATTTATATGAAGTGAATGAAGAAAATGATTCATTGATAATCAAAGAAACTAAGAAGTCTTTGTTTAAGAAGGTTAGGGTAGAACTAATCTTATCTGATAAGCTTGATAGTTTAGATATCACTAGTAACAGTTATGTAGAACTTAAGGATGTTGACTTTGTGGAAGGTTATATCAAAGGCAATAGTGATGATGTTGAATTAGATAATGTTACAGGGGTTATCTCTAATATCAGCACTACTTTAGGTGATGTTTATATTAAAAGTTCTAAGATAGAACAGCTTACCGTCAATAGTGAAGATGGTGATTTGTTTATTAATATCAAGGGCAATGAGGATGATTATCATATCGAATGTGCTGGGATGGGCGATAGGAAGTTAGCTCATAATTTCTTAAAACTGAATAGTGATGGGAACATTGATTATACTTTTGAATTATAATAATCATTAGGAGAAAATTTTATGTTAAATAGTTTTTTAAAATCAAGAATCAAGGATGGAAAAAGACTAGTAAAGGAATTATCTAATTCTTATGATTATGTAAGTATCTTAGGAAATTACATCAAGACAAAAAGAATTATGGTAAGTACTAGTACTTCTTCTATTGATGATTTAGACAATGAATGTGGCTTTGTCATTAAAGTATATAAGGATGGCCACTATAGCGAGTATTCTTGTGATGATATCAAGGGTTTACAGGCAAACACAGTAATTGATTCAATTGAATTAAAGAGTCCTTATTTTGCCCATATTAAGATGTTAAGTGAAGAGAAACATGAAGAATCTTATTTAAGAGAAGATGAAAAGCCTTTAAGCGATAAGGAAATTTTTGACCGTTTATCTAAGTTAAAGAAGAAGGCACATGATACTGATTCAAGAATTATCAATGTGACTACTGCTTTTGTAAAAAGAGAAACTTCTAAGATTTTCATCTCTAACAACAAGTGCCTTGATCAAAAATACGATTGGTGTAATGCGATGCTAAGTGTAGTTACAAGAGCTGAGAATAATATTCAAGAAAACTATACTTGTGGTACTAATACTAATAGTGCTGACGCGTTAAATGAATTGATAGAACTAAGTGAAGAATGCACTGATATTGCCTTAAGATTATTAAATGCTAAGACAATTATTCCTGGTAAGTATGAAATCATTACTGATCCTTCTATTTCAGGCCTTATTGCCCATGAAGCCTTTGGCCATGGTGTTGAGATGGATATGTTTGTTAAGAATAGAGCTAAGGCTAAGGACTTTGTAGGTAAAAGAGTAGCCAGTGATCTTGTGAATATGTATGATGGTGCTGCGTCTTGTGTAAGTGCTGCTTCTTATTTCTTTGATGATGATGGCGTTGAGGCTAAGTCAACTTGCATTATCAAAGATGGTATCTTACAAACTGGCATTTCTGATTGTTTATCGGCAATGGAACTTGATACTGTTCCTACTGGTAATGGTAGAAGAGAGTCTTATACCCATAAGGTTTATACAAGAATGACCAATACCTTCTTTGAAAAGGGTGATAGTAATCTAGAGACAATGATTAAGTCAGTTAAGCATGGCTATTATTTGTGTCAGACAAATAATGGTATGGAAGATCCAAAGAACTGGCAAATCCAATGTACTGCATCATATGGTCTTGAAATCAAGGATGGTAAGTTTACAGGTGAGATAGTGGCTCCTGTTGTTATTTCGGGTTATGTTGTTGATTTATTAAGTTCTATTTCAATGGTTTCAAACGAAAGAAAAGTAATTGGTTCAGGAATGTGTGGCAAGGGCCATAAGGAATGGGTTTTTGTCTCAGATGGTGGTCCATGTTTAAAAGCGGAGGCTAAATTATCATGATGAATGAAAAAGATATTGCAAGAGTTTTAAAGGCGAATGAAACAATTGCTGATTATGAAATCATTATTAAGAATAAGAAGTCTAGTGAATTGTTTTATGTTTTAAAGAAACTAGAACTTAATAGAGCCATAGATACAGAGAATATCAGTATTAATGTCTATGTTGATGTTAAGGATAAAAGGGGGAAGAGTACTGTTTTATTAACTAGTGCTGATAATGAAAAGTCTTTGAATAAAAAGCTTAATGCGGCTGTTTTAAAGGCTGAAAAAGCTTTAAATGCTTATTATCCTTTAGCTAGCAAACAAAAGGAAGCAAATAAGCCTTTGAAAAAAGATATTGACTTGAATAAGGTAGCTAATAAGGTTGGCGAGACTATTATTAAGGCAGATACTTATGAAGATGGTTATATCAATTCAACTGAAGTCTTTGTGTCTAAGACAAGTACTTTGTTTATCAACTCTAGAGGTGTTAGACAATATAGTGAGCGTACAAATATTGAATTCGAGATTATTCCTACTTGGCGTAATGGCAATGAGGAATATGAATTATATGAATATTATGAATCTAATAAGCTTGATGTAAAAGAGATTGCGGCTGTTGTTGATAAGTGGTTGTTGTTGGCAAGGGATAGAAGTATTGCGAATAAGCCAAGTAACTTAGATAAGAATATTCCAATTCTTTTACAGGGCGAGATGAATGATTTGATTGTAGATACTATCAAGGATAATTCAAGTTATATGTCTACTTTTATGCATACTAATCACTATAACGTGGGTGATGATATTACTTCTAAGTTTGATTTAACATTAAAGGCTAATATTGATGGTTGTTTCAAGTCTTCTTATTTTGATAATAATGGTGTTGCCTTAAGTTCTAAGAAACTTATTAAAGATGGTAAATTAGTTGATAACTATGGTGATATTCGTTTTGGCCATTACTTGAAGCATAAGAAGCCAAGTGGTAATTATAATGTAGCTGAAATTACTAATTATGAGTCTTATGATTATTTAAGTAAGCCACATATCATCATTGAACATTTCTCTTCGCCACAAATGGAAGATAGTTCCGGTTACTTTGGTGGTGAGGTAAGACTTGCTAGATACTTTGATGGAGAGAAGTATGTACCACTTACATCGTTTACAGTTTCTGGTAATATTTATAAGTCTTTAAAGAATGTTAAGTTCTCTAAAGAAGTAACTACTACAAGATCATGTAAGGGTCCAAAGTATTTTATTTTCAACGATTTAGATATCTCATAAACAGGTTAACAACCTGTTTTTAATATGTTAAGATTGTGGTTATGAAACAGTTTAAATATTCTTTGATTCTATTATTTATTGCGTTTATTTGGGGACTAGCATTTTCTTTTCAAAGTTTAGGAGGACAAGCTTTAGGTACTTTTACTTTCTATTCTTTTAGAAGCTATTTTTCAGTGATTATGATGCTTATTTTGTTGGCTTTTAAGAAAGATAAGAAGATTAAAGAAAACACCTTTTCTGTCAAAATAGGCATAATTGGAGGCGTTATTACATGTGTTGCCTATTTGGTTCAACAGGAAGCGCTTCGTTATACAACAGCTGCCAATAGTAGTTTTATTACTTCTACTTATGTTGCTCTTGTACCAGTGTTAGCAATCTTTCTTGGTAAGAAGACTAATTTAAAGACTTGGATTTGTGTATTCTTTGAGTTTGTGGGCTTGTATTTCTTATGTATCAAAGGGGACTTTGTGATTAATAAGGGTGATTTGATGACGATGTTATGTGCTTTCTTGTTTGCGGTACACATCTTACTTATTGATGGCGGTAGCAACAAACTAGACAGCATTATCTTCTGTACTACTCAATATACTGTTTGTGCTATTATGTCTTCTATTTTAATGTTTATGTTTGAGATCCCTGTTGATTTTAGTGCCGTTAAGTCATCTTTAGTTCCAATTGTGTTTACAGGATGTATCAGCTCAAGTATTTGTATTACTTTACAGGTTGAATGTCAAAAACATATCAATCCAACTGTTGCGTCTTTGATTCTTTGTTTAGAGAGTGTCTTTGGTGCCTTGGGCGGTTGGCTAATTCTTCATGAAAGCCTTAGCTCTAGGGAATTATTTGGATGTGCGATTATCTTTTTAGCGATAGTTTTGTCGCAAATTGATATGAAGAAAATAAAAGCGCTTTCACAAATGTAAAAAGTTTTCATAAAAATTGAAAGAAATGTAAGTGATTTTATTGATAATCAATTTCTTTTACTATAAAATTTGAATTATCAATTATATAAATAATTGGCAAAGGGAGGAAAAAACATGAAAAAGTTATTAATGGTATTATTAGCTGTTCTTATGGCATTCACACTTGTTGCATGTGGCAAAGATAACAGCGGTAATACAGATGAAGACGGCGATGATACTCCTACATTCGATGTAAGTTCAGTCGATCTATCTACATTAAAACTATCTGACACTAAGAATCTAGTTGTTCCTGAAAGTAGAGAAATCAATACACTAGATTATGTAAGTACTGCTTTACAAGAAGACACTCAATTCAATGTTAACTTCGTTGATGGTCTTGTTGAAACAGACAGATTTGGTAACTATGTTGGTGCAATTGCTGAAAGCTGGGATCATAATGATGATGCTTCAGTATGGACATTCCACTTAAAGAAGGGTATCAACTGGTCTACAAATGCTGGTGAAGTTTATGCTGAAGTAAAGGCTCAAGATTTTGTAACAAGTGCTAGACACGTTGCTGAATTCAAGTCTGCTACAGTTCAAAACTTAAGCGTAATTTCAGGTTTAGCTGATTATTCTAAGAATGGTGATTATTCTGATGAAGCTTGGGCTAAGGTTGGTGTAAAAGCATTAAACGATTACACAGTTGAATATACATTAGATACTCCAACTCCTTACTTCTATACTTCAGTTGAATATATGCCTTTCTATCCAATTAACCAAAAGTTCTTGGAATCAAAGGGTGATGGTTGTAAATTAGGTGATCCAGATGTTAACTCTTGTTCATTTGGTTCATTAACACCTGATTCAATCCTATACTGTGGTGGTTTCGTATTAACTGCTGCTGACTCTAAGTCAAAGACAGTTATTACTAAGAACCAAAACTATTGGGATGCTGAAAACATTAAGTTAGATTCTGTAACTTATATCTATAATGATGGATCAGATCCATATTCTACTATTAGAGGTTTTGAACAAAATACTTACGCTACTGCAAGTTTACCTTCTACAAACCCTGAAGTTTATAACGCTTTAGCTAAGAAGTATGCTGGTTATACTTCTACTACATTACCTAACTCAAGTGCATTCGGTGTAGTATTCAACATGAACCGTGTTACTTTCGATAACACTAACTACGCTACAGATGAAACTGCAAAAGAACATACAAGAGCTGCTATCTTAAACAAGAACTTCCGTTTAGCTGTTAAGGCTGCATATGATGTTCCTGCTTATGTTGAAAGCACAAACGCACCAGAAGTTGCTATGGCTTGTATCAGAAATATCAATGGTGTTTATAACCTAGTTTCTACAAGTGATGGTACTCCTTATGGTAAGTTAATCGAAGAAGCTTATACTGAATTAACTGGCGAGACAGTTAACTTAACTGATGGTCAATGGCCATGGTTGAGCAAGGAAAAAGCTCTTGCTTACTTGGATGCTGCTGAAGAAGAATTAGGTTTCGAAATTACTGCTGAAAACCCAATTCACTTAGATATG
This sequence comes from uncultured Solobacterium sp., assembly GCA_900546285.1. Taxonomy (GTDB): domain Bacteria; phylum Bacillota_I; class Bacilli_A; order Erysipelotrichales; family Erysipelotrichaceae; genus Colivicinus. The sequence continues at coordinate 16,729 of URCJ01000016.1, forward strand.
CTAACAATTGAAACTTCAGATAGACTAGTTAAGTCTTCTCTATCTATGAAGCAATCTATCGAAGCTAATACTGATGGTAGAATCGTTGTTGAATTAGTTATGAGAGATGAAAACACAGTTAAGAATATCGCTTATATTACTGAAAACTGGGATGAAGCTGATTTCGATATTTCTACATTCACTGGTTGGGGCCCTGACTTCAATGACCCTAAGACATTCACTGATATCTATTCTCCAGTTGAAGGTTTCTATATGCATGCTATGGGTCTAACTGATGAAGTTTGTTCACCAGATGACTACGGTTCAGATGATGACATTAAGGCACAATTAGGCTTTGATAAGTATCAAGAATTACTAGATACTGCTGATGCTATTACTGGTGACTTAGATGCTCGTTACAAAGCATATGCTAAGGCTGATGCTTACTTATTAGCTAACGCTCTTTATATCCCAACAACTATGCAAACTGGTACAATGGGTGTTAGAGTAACTCACGCAGTTCCATTCTCAAAGATTTACAGTTTAGCTACTTGTGAAGATAAGTGGAAGGGCTATGAACTACAAGAAGACTTAGTAACTACAGAACAATATGAAGCTGCTAAGGCTGCTTGGGAAGCTGGCGAATAATTAAGTCAAAAGACTAAAAACTAAATATTAAAGTAGGCGGCCTACGCTGCCTACTTTGCCTGTTTAAAAGAATATTGATTAAGGGAGGAAATTTAAAATGGGAAGATATATTTTATCGAGAATTATTAAAGCCATTATTTCAATATTCGCTGTTACATCCATAGTTATAGGGATGATTTTTACTCTAATACCTAGAGAAAGAATTTTCGAAAATGATGAAGGGTATCGTAAATTAAAAGGTGATAACCGTACTACTTACGTTTATTCAAAATACGATGAGCTTGGTTATCTAGATTATTTATCACTGCAAGATATGTGTAATGCAAAATCAGATGATGTAAATGCTTGTCTTGTTAATAACAGCGAAGAGAATCTTAGAGTGATTCAAGAATATGAAAACGATGGTTATACTGTTGAATATCTAAGATCTAAGAAGGCTTATGCAGTTCATGATTACACATTATTGGAGTTAATCGGAAACTATTGGGCTAACTTTATCAAGTTTGACAATAAGAATGCCATCCAAGATGCAAAGAATCCTGACTTAGAAAGAAAAGTTTATTTTGGTAAGGATACTAATGGTGCACCTGCTATTAAGTGTTCTGGTTGTGAACATGAATATCTATTATATTTTGGTGATGGATTCCCATTCATTCATCAAAACTGGATTAGATTAAACTTTGGTAACTCTTATCCAACTAATAAGGGTATTCCAACAGTTAAGGTAATCAATCAAGGCCAAGGCGAACAAGTTAAGAAGGAACAAACTTTCCCAACTGGTGTTACGATGGAGAGTGCTATTAACCAACATACTTGTACCTATAAGTCAAATATTGACCACTTGGATGAAAATAAGTTTACAAATCACTATGCAAACTGTGATTCTTATTATTCATCACCATCAATGGTTGGTACTTCATTTAAGTTTGGTATGATCTCACTTGTTATTGCTTATGTATTAGCTATTCCATTTGGTATTTTAATGAGTAGAAACAAGGACAAGTTCTTTGATAAGTTAGGTATTGCGTTCATCAATATCGTAATCGCTATGCCATCTCTTGCCCTAATTTTCTTTATAAGAGAAATTGGTGTTAAGTTTGGTTTACCTGATAAGTTCCCAATGCTTGGTTTTAATGATGTAAGATCTTATATTGCGCCAATTATTGTATTGTCTTTAATTTCTATGCCATCTTTAATGATGTGGATTAGACGTTATATGATTGACCAATCTACTAGTGATTATGTTAAGTTTGCTCGTGCAAAGGGTTTATCTCAAAAGGAAATTTTTAATAAGCATATCTTAAAGAATGCTATTATCCCAATTATTAATGGTATCCCTGTAAGTATCGTTGCTTGTATCTCTGGTGCGTTCATTACTGAATCTGCATTTGCTATTCCTGGTATGGGTAAGATGCTTCCTCAAGCTATTCAAAAGTTGAATAATAATATGGTTGTCACACTTGTGTTCATTTTCTCTGCATTAGCTATTTTCTCTGTGCTTGTGGGTGACCTTCTAATGACAGTTGTCGATCCTCGTATCCAACTAGCCGCTAAGAAAGGAAAGAAATAATATGACTGAAGTTAATATTAACGAAATCGATTTAAATGATCCAAAGTTGTTCGAGAAAAAGATTGCTGATGAATCTAGTTCTGAACACATTGCAGCTCCAAAGTATTCTTATTGGGGATCTGTATGGAGAAACTTCTTCCATAACAAGTTAGCTATCGCTTTATTAGCTGTTGTTGTTGTTGTCTTCTTATTTGCGTTTATTCAACCTATTTTCTCAGGTTATGACACATTGAAGACTCCAAATATCAATAATAGAGATTTACATTATTTAAGACCTTTCCAAAATTCTGAATTCTTCCTAGGTTCAGATGATAAGGGTAATAGCTTATGGGATGCATTATGGGCAGGTACTAAGAATTCATTATTCTTAGCTGTTATGGCGACATTAATTACTGAATTCTTAGGTGTTGTTGTTGGTATGTTCTGGGGCTTCTCTAAGAAAATTGATGCTGTCATGATTGAAGTTTATAATGTAATATCAAATATCCCTACAACACTAATTGCCATGATTTTAGTTTATGCATTGGGTGGAGGTATGAGTCAGTTGATCTTCGCACTATGTGTTACTACATGGGTTGGTACTGCTTATTTTATAAGAGTCCAAGTTATGATTATTAGAGATAGAGAATATAATCTCGCTAGTAAGTGTCTGGGTACGCCTACATATAAAATAATTTTAAATAACATCCTTCCTTACCTGGTTTCTGTTATCATTACTAGCGTTTCAAGAGATATTCCATTATTTATCTCAACTGAAGTTGCTTTATCATACATGGGCGTTGGTCTAAGCTATAAATATCCTTCACTTGGTAAGATGATTCAAGAGTATTCGCCTTATATGACAAGTGCAGGTTACTTATTCTGGATTCCTGTATTTACAGCTGCTGTAATTTCTATTTCTTTATATATTGTTGGTCAAGCACTTGCTGATGCTAGTGACCCTAGAACTCATATGCTATAGAGGTGAATTATGTCAAAAAATGTAATATTATCTGCTAAAAATATTGAAGTAAAGTTCAAGGTTAGAAATAGAGTTCTAACAGCTATTCGTAATGTCTCTCTTGATTTTGAAGAGGGTAAAGTTGTTGCCATCGTTGGTGAATCAGGTAGTGGTAAGTCGGTATTCACTAAGACTTTCACTGGTATGATTGATATGAATGGCGAAGTAAGCAATGGTGAAATTATTTTTGAAGGTAAGAATCTATTAGATAACAAAACAGAAGAAGATTGGTTGAATATTCGTGGTAAGAAGATTGCAACTGTATTCCAAGATCCAATGACTTCTTTAAATCCTGTTAGAACCATCGGTTATCAGATTTCTGAAGTATTAATTAAGCACCAAGGCATGTCTAAGGAAGAGGCTAAGAAGGAAGCAATTTCTCTTATGGCTCGTGTAGGTATTCATAATCCTGAACAAAGATATGATGAATATCCATTCCAATATTCTGGTGGTATGCGTCAAAGAATCGTTATCGCTATTGCCCTTGCTTGTCATCCTAAGATTTTAATCTGTGATGAGCCTACAACTGCACTAGATGTTACTATTCAAGCTCAAATCATTCATTTGATTAAAGACTTGTCTAAGGAATATGGATTCACAACTATCTACATTACACACGACTTAGGTGTTGTTGCTAATGTAGCTGATGTTGTTGCTATTATGTATGCTGGTCAAATCATTGAATATGGTAATGTTGATGAAATCTTCTATAATCCTCAACATCCATATACTTGGGGACTACTTTCATCTTTACCACAATTAAGTGATAAGGGTGATGAATTGTTCGCAATTAGAGGTACACCGCCTTCATTGTTTGAAGAAATTAAGGGTGATGCTTTTGCACCAAGAAGTGATTATGCACTAGCCATTGACTATATCAAGGAACCTCCTTTCTTTAAGGTTTCTGATACTCACTATGCTAAAACATGGTTATTACATCCAAATGCGCCTAAGGTAGAGAAACCTAAGGCTATCTGTAATCTTCATGAAAAGATTTCAGCATTAACCGCAAAAGGAGGCGTGTATGGCGAACGATAATAAAGAAGTACTATTAGATGTTAAGCATCTAGAAATTACTTTCTATCAAAATAAGAAGCGTTTTAGAGCAGTTAAAGACGCTAACTTCCAAATCTTTAAGGGCGAAACTTTTGCCCTTGTAGGTGAATCTGGAAGTGGCAAGACTACTATTGGTAGATCTATTATTAGATTAAATCCTACTTCAGATGGTGAAATCATCTATAAGGGTAAGAAGATCAATGGTAAGATTTCTAAGGAAGAGGAAAGAGAAGTTGTTAGAAACATTCAAATGATTTTCCAAGATCCTGCAGCTTCATTAAACGAAAGAGCTACAATTGACTACTGTATCTCTGAAGGCTTGTATAACTTCAAATTATTTGAAAACGAAGATGATAGAGAAGCTAAGGTAGATAATGCCTTAAAGTCTGTAGGTTTATTGCCCGAACATAAATCAAGATATCCACATGAATTCTCTGGTGGCCAAAGACAAAGAGTTGGTATTGCTAGAACAATGATTATGGAACCTGAATTTATTATTGCCGATGAACCTATTTCAGCTCTTGATGTTTCTATTCGTGCTCAAGTATTAAACTTAATGAACAAGTTTAAGGAAGAAAGAGGCTTAACTTATATGTTTATTGCCCATGATCTTTCTGTTGTTCGTTACTTCTCTGATAGAATCGCTGTTATTCATAATGGTCGTATTGTTGAGGTTGCACCAACTGAGGTATTATTCAAGTATCCTTTGCATCCTTATACAATTTCATTGTTACAAGCTGTACCAATGCCTGACCCAATTATTGAAAAGAAAAAGGAACTTGTTATCTATGATGATTCAGGTAGAGACTTGTCTGGTCCTAAGCCTAAGCTTACAGAAATCAGACCTGGTCACTATGTATTCATGAATGATCGTGAAAGACAAGAATATGAAGTTAAGCTTCAAGCTATGGAAAAAGAGGCTAATGCCTAAGCTTTGTGCTATCATTATTAAGTAAGGAGAATCTTTATGAGTTTTACTGAAAAAATAAGAGATTTTATAGCTCCAGCTGAAGAAGAAAATGAACTAGAACTTACTGAAGAGGAAGCAACTGTTTTAAGTACTTACGAGAAACCCAAGGATGCTACTGTTAGTAAGATTAATTCATCTGCAAATATTGTGTTGTTTGAACCAAGAAATTTTGATGAGGCTGAGGAAATTGGTAGACACATCAAAAACCATAGAGCTTGTTGTATCAATCTACATAAGATGCCACTTGAATATCGTCAAAGAATTATTGATTTCTTGAGTGGTGTTGTTTATGGTGTTGATGGTTCAATCAAAAAAGTCGGTGAGAACGTAATCCTTTGTTCACCAAAGAACTTAGGTGTTGCTGGCGACATTAATTTAAATTCACAAGACTAAGATTAAGACATGCTTAAATAGGAAATATCAAAGAGAGTCAGTAGGGGTGGAAGCTGACATAGGAACTATTTAAGATATCACTTATGAGTTGTAACTAGATCAAAATAGTTACCGTTATTCGCGTTAAGAATTAAGTTAGAAGTAAAGGTGGTACCGCGCATATTGCGCCCTTTGGTATCACCTTTTTTATTTAAAAAAGGAGTTTACATATGGATTATAAAGATACGCTACATATGCCTAATACTGGTTTTGAAATGAGGGGCAATCTTGCTAATAAGGAACCAGGTATCTTAGACAAGTGGCAAAAACAAGATTACTATAAGAGAATCTTAGAAAAGAATGAAGGCAATAAGCCATTTATCTTACATGATGGCCCACCTTATGCTAATGGCAATTTACATGCTGGTACTGCCATGAATAGAACTATCAAGGATATTATTGTTAGATCTAAGGCTATGGCTGGTTACTATACACCATTTTTTCCTGGTTGGGATACACATGGTTTACCAATCGAGAATGCTATTCAGAAGTTAGGTGTTAATAGAAAAGAAGTTACTGCTAAGGAATTTAGAGAAAAGTGTGAAGAATATGCTCATCAACAAATTGCTGGTCAAATGGCTACTGAAAAAAGACTTGGTCAAGTAGCAGATTATGAGCATCCTTATATCACTTTAAATAAGGAGTTTGAGGCAAGACAAGTAAGATCTTTTGCTAAGATGGCTCTTGATGGTATGATTTTCCAAGGCTTAAAACCAATTTATTGGTCACCTTGGCAAGAAACAGCTATCGCTGATAGTGAAATTGTTTATTTTGATAAGAAAGATACTTCAATCTTTGTTGCCTTTGATGTATTAGATGGTAAGGGTGTTCTTGATGGAGATGAAAAGTTTGTAATTTGGACAACTACTCCTTGGACTATTCCTTCAAACTTAGCTATCTGTTTAAATGATTATTTAGACTATTGTGTTGTTAATACCGAAAAGGGTAAATTGATTTTCCTTGAATCTAAGATTGATGAATTACTTCCTAAGTTTGGTTTAACTAACCTAGGTGTTTTAAAACATTTCAAGGGAAGAGATTTAGAATATGTTACAGTTAAGCATCCTTTCTATCCTGAAAGACCTTCTGTTGTTATCTTAGGAAGCCATGTATCTGATGAAGATGGTACAGGTTGTGTTCATACAGCACCAGGCCTTGGTACAGATGACTTTATCGTTGGTAAGAAGTATGGCATTGAACCATTCTCTCCAGTTGATGACAAGGGTTGTTTAACAATTGAAGCAGGCGAAGATTTAGTTGGTAAGTTTGTAGTAGGTGATGAGCCAGATGGTGCTAATGTTGCCGTAATTAAGAAATTAGCTGCTTGCGGTGCTCTCTTAGGTAAAGAAAAGATTACCCACTCATATCCTCATGATGATCGTTTAAAGAAGCCTGTTATCTTTAGATCAACAGTACAATGGTTTGCGTCTATTGAAAAAGTTAAACCTCAATTATTAGAAGCTATTAAGAAGGTTAAGTGGTGTAACTCATTTGGTGAAGTTAGACTTACTAACATGATTGCTTCAAGAAAAGATTGGTGTATTTCAAGACAAAGATTATGGGGTGTTCCAATTCCTATTATCTATACAGAAGATAAGAAGCCTATTATTGAAAAAGAAGTATTCGATCATATCGCAGACTTATTTGAAGAATATGGTTCAAATGTTTGGTTTGAAAGAGAAGCTAAGGACTTATTACCTGAAGGCTACAACAATCCTGCATCTCCTAATGGTATCTATACAAAGGAAAAGGATATCATGGACGTATGGTTTGATTCAGGTTCATCTTGGAATGAATTAATTGCTAGAGGCTATGATTATCCATGTGACTTATACTTTGAAGGTTCTGACCAATATCGTGGTTGGTTTAATTCTTCTCTTATCGTATCAGTAGCTGTTAATGGTACTGCTCCATATAAGTCTGTATTGTCTCATGGTTATGTATGTGACTCTAAGGGTGAAGCAATGCACAAGTCTGTTGGTAATGTTGTTAATCCACTAGATATCATCAACAAGTATGGTGCTGATATCTTTAGACTATGGGCAGCAAGTGAAGACTTTAAGGCTGATATGAGAATTGGTGATTCTAACTTGAAACAAGTTTCTGACCAATATCGTAAGATTAGAAATACCTTTAGATTCTTATTAGGTGTTACAAGTGACTTCGATGGTAACTTAGTAGCTTATGAGAATTTAGAGCCAATTGATAAGTATATGTTAATTTCATTGAATGATATGTTAGTTAAGGTTAAGAATGCTTATGATAACTATGACTTCGTACAAGTAACAAATACAATGACTAATTTCATGACTAACGAATTATCATCATATTACTGTGACTATGCTAAGGATATCCTTTATTGCGATGAGGGTGAAAGAAGAAGACAAGTTCAATCTGTTCTTTACCAAGCAATCGATGTTCTAGTTAAACTATGGAGTCCAGTTCTTGTATTTACAACTGAGGAAGTATATAGTTTCTTTAGACCAAATGAAGATAGTGTACACTATACTCATTTCCCTAAAGAACAAACTTATCAAAATTCTGATGAAGTAAAGGCTGACTTCGCTAAGCTTCATGTGTTAAGGGATGCTGTTTTAAAGGCACTAGAAGAAGCAAGACAAAATAAGACAATTGGTAAGTCTTTGGAAGCTCATGTAACTTTGAATGTTTCTGATGAAGATAAAGCATTGTTAGAAAAGAACTTCAAGGATAAAGTTAATCAATGGTTAATTGTTTCTAAGGTTGATTACACAAGTGAAGATCTTCCTAAGTATGATGACTTTGGTATTAAGGTAGAGAAGGTTGCTGGTGTTGTATGTCCAAGATGTTGGAACATCACTGATTCAACTGATCCTGAAGGCTTATGTGATCGTTGTAAGAAGGTTTTAGCTAAATAACAACAATAAGGATGTCCTATGGACATCCTTTAGTTTTCCACAAATGTTGATAAAAATGGGAAAACTTGGGAATGATATATCTTTGAATTTCGTTACAATAATTATAGTATAGAATATCAAATTAACCTCTAAGGTAAAATTGATGCTTGCTAAATATTATTGTGATTGATATAATTAAATTAACCTCTAAGGTAAATTTAATTATACTTTGGAGGTGTACTTTTTGCAGGTTAGATACAAAAATAATTTTTTGAGAAAGGTGTGTACAAACTATAGCAAGTCTTGTAGATTCTATGGAAGTAGGATGGCGGAATTGATACATCTAAGAATTGATCAGTTAAATGCTGCTGAAACTGTAGAAGAAATGATTAATTTTTCAATCGGTAGATGTCATCAACTAAACGGAAATAGAGAAGGTCAGTATGCTCTGGATCTAGTTCATCCTTATAGGTTAATTTTTGTTAAGATTGATGATCAAATTCAAATTGTAAAAATCATCGAAATTGTCGATTATCATTGAATATGAAAACGGAGAGAAGAAATGACTAGTAGTAGAACATATATTGCAATTCCACCTGGTGCTTCAGTTAAGGAACAACTGTTAAATAGGGGTATGAGTCAGAAAGAATTTGCATTAAGAATGGATATGTCGGAAAAACATATAAGTAAGTTTTTAAATGGAGATGTCATTCTTACAACGGATATGGCTAGTAGACTAGAAATGGTTTTGGGTCTTCCTGCTCGTTTTTGGAATAATTTGGAGTCTATTTATAGAGAAAAATTACAATTAATCAAAGAAGAAAATGAAATGGATGAAGATAAAGAACTTATAGAAAACTATCCTTATTCTCAAATGGCGAAGCTTGGATGGGTTGAAGCAAGTGAAAATCCACTTGTTAAGGTTAAGGAACTAAGAAAATTCTTTGAGGTTGTTAAACTTTCTTTGATTGATAACAATCTATTACCTGGAATTTTGTATAAAAAGCAAGATCTAATCAATGAGAATTATTTTTCGTTGATTACTTGGACACAAAAGGCAAAATTAGAAGCTAGAAGTATTAAGACAAAACCAATTAATATTGATGGCATTAAAGATGTTATTCCTAATATTTTAAACACAGAGTCAAATAATGTAGTTGGATTGTTAGCGGAATACGGTGTTGCCTTAGTTGTTTTACCTAAATTAAATAATACAAAGGTACATGGTGCGACATTTCTCGATAATAAGAAATTAGTTATCGCACTAATAAATGATGATAGCTTTTATTCAAATTTGTTCCATGAAATAGGACATATTCTCTTGGGCCATATCAATAAAGATTATATTCCAAATGGTAACGAAGAAAGAGATGCTGAAGCTTTTTCTAAAACGATATTACTATCTTAAAACGAAATGTTTATTGTCCTATTTCGTTAATAACGAAATAAACCTTGTTAATATTTCGTATTTAGGTTAAAATTTCGTTAAGAGGTGCGCTATGAAATATTTAACTAGTGAAGAAGTAGCTGAAAAGAAAGGCTTATCTATTCGCCGTATCCAACAAATGTGTAGGGATGGCGGTTTTGATGGCGCTTTTAAAGAAGGAAAATCTTGGTTAATTCCAGATGATGTTTTGGAATATAGTTTTGACAGTAAAAGATTACTTCCTGTTGGACTTTCCGACTTTAAAAGAGCTTGTAACAGTTATTATTATGTTGATAAAACCTTATTCATTAGAGATTTCTTAGATTCGGCACCATTAGTGTCTTTGATTACTCGCCCTAGAAGATTTGGTAAGACATTGAACATGGATATGTTAAGAGTCTTTTTTGAAAAGACCAATGAAGATACATCGATTTATTTTAAAGATAAAAAGATTTGGAATTGTGGTGAAAGGTACACAAAGCATCAAGGCCAATATCCTGTAATATATTTAACTTTTAAGGATGTTAAGTGTTTGTCTTGGCAAGATACCATTATCAAATTAGAACAACTTATAGTTTCTGAATTTGTTAGGCATATAGAACTAGCGGATTCTATAGCCCTAAATGAATATGAAAAGAGTCTATATAAAATGTTTGCCAGTGCTAATGTTAATGATGTTATGTGTCAAAGTGGGTTACAAGTATTATCTTTATTGCTTCATAAACATTATGAAAAGAAATGTATTGTGATTATTGATGAATATGATGTACCCATACAACAAGGACACCAATCTGATTTTTATCCTGAGATAATTAATTTTATGAGAAATTTCTTTTCTGGTGGTTTTAAAGACAATCCGCATTTAGAATATGGTTTTCTTACTGGGATTTTAAAGGTTGCTAAAGAGAGTATCTTTAGTGGTATGAATAATCTAAAGTGCTATTCCATATTAGATGAAAAATATAGTGAATACTTTGGTTTTACACAAGATGAAGTCAAAGATATGCTTGCGTATTATGGAAGAAGTGATAAATATGATGAAGTATGTAAATGGTATGATGGCTATAAATTTGGAGATTATGAAATATTTAATCCTTGGTCAGTAATCAATTATTTGAGCGATAAATGCTTTCCTAAGGCATTTTGGCAATTAACTGGCAGCAACGATATCATCAAGAAAGTTCTTCCATCAGCAAGTGATGAAGTTACTAAAGGCTTAAAGGAATTGTTGATGGGCAAGACATTAACAACATATATAGATTTGGATGTAATCTATCCTGAAATTAGTACTAATCCTTATACGATATATAGTTTCTTGTTGGTGACAGGGTATTTAAAAGTGGTTTCTGTGTATCCATTAAATGATGGTAATTATATGTGCGAAGTAGCTATTCCAAATAAAGAAATAAATTTTGTCTACAAGAAAGAAATACTAGATTATACAAATAATAATGGTGTAGCGATTTCTATTGAACAAGCAATTTTTAGTAAGGATTCAAAAAAGCTAGAATCAATATTAGAAAAATTCTTATTAGAAAGTGTTTCATCATTTGATTGTGCAAATGAGTCCTTCTATCATGGTTTGATGTTAGGATTGTGTTCGATATTAGGAAATCAATATCAGCTACGTTCTAATAGGGAATCGGGTTTAGGTAGATTTGACCTTCAACTATTACCACTAGTAAAAGACTTGCCTGGTTTTATCTTTGAGTTTAAGCATACAAATAATGATAAAGATGACTTAGATGAACTAGCAAGTTTAGCTTTATCTCAAATAGATGATAAGAAGTATGATACTAAACTTATAAGTAATGATGTTAAACAAATAATTCAGATCGGAATAGCTTTTAGAGGGAAAGAAACAGCTGTTAAACAAAAATAATAAGAACTAACTAATATGCCAGTTATCGCTTCCTATATTGATAAATCAACAATAATGGTAGTGATAACTGGCATTTAACTATCTATTATTTAATTGCTTTAAGTTCATATTCTCTTGTACCCAAGCCCATCTTTTCAGCTTGTTCAAGAGTAGCCTCCCAGTTAATACCAGGATGAGTATCTTTTAAATGATCATGTTTACACATATAATGTTTGTCACTTAGATTATCAAATAGTTGGCTATTTGGAAGTGGTGTAGCATCTAGACACGCATCCACGCAAGCTTGATCTAGGGCAACAGGGTCAAAACTAGCAAAGATACCAATATCAGGAATAATAGCTGCATCATTTTCTTTATGACAGTCACAATTAGGTGAAACATCCATTACAAGTGAGATATGGAAGTGTGGTCTATCTTTACATACGGCATAAGCATATTCTGCCATCTTACGATCTAACTTATCATTGGTGTCATAGTTGGGATTAGATATGGCATCAAAACCACAGGCACCAATGCATCTACCACATCCTTTACATAGGTCATAATTAATGACAGCTTTATGGTTTACATAGGTAATGGCATCGCTACCACATTCTTTACTACAGAACTGACATCCTCTACAAAGACTAGTGTCTACTACTGGTTTTCCTTCATTATGTTGTTCCATCTTACCAGCTCTACTACCACAGCCCATGCCAATATTTTTAATAGTGCCACCAAAGCCTGTTGATTCATGTCCTTTGAAATGGCTTAAGGAAATAAAGACATCAGCGTCCATTATAGCCTTACCAATTTTAGCTTCTTTAATATAGTCACCATTAATTGGAACTATTGTCTCATCAGTTCCTCTTAGACCATCCGCAATAATAATTTGACATCCTGTGGACATTGGATTAAAACCATTGACATTAGCGCAATCTAGGTGGTCTAGAGCGTTCTTTCTGCTTCCTGGGTATAAAGTATTACAATCAGTTAAAAATGGCTTACCACCAGCTTCTTTTACGATGTCTACTATAGCCTTAGCATAATTAGGTCTTAAGAAAGCTAAATTGCCTAGTTCTCCAAAATGCATCTTAATAGCTGTAAACTTACCATCAAAATTAATGTTGTTGATACCAGCTACCTTACATAATCTTTTAATTTTATCGATTTGACTTGTCCCAACTGGACATCTAAAGTCAGTGAAGTATACTTTTGATCCCATAATAATAATCTCCATTCTTATTTCTTATATTTTACTTCTATCTTTAGTTTTATTAATATTAAAAAAGGTAAATAAAATGAATGAAACATCTTTAAGTATTATTAAATGGTAAAATGTTTTAAAGGAAAAGTTTATGGAAAATAAGAAAGACTGGTATGGAAGTAAGGAACTAGAATTTGCGATTTTCTGTATAGAAAATATAGCAATCAAGTTAAATATTAGCGGTCAGGATGTTTATAAGATGTTGACCGAAGAAACTAATATTTTAAACGATTATATTATTCCTTGTTATGAAGTTCTTCATACTCAAGACAAGAATTATATCGTCAACGATATAATTGGATTAATGAATGAAAAAGGAGTTAAAGTATGATTCTATACCATGGTTCTAATGTTATTGTTGATAAACCTGATTTAATGCATTCTAGAATTAATGTAGATTTTGGTAAGGGCTTTTATACTACTCCTATGTATGAACAAGCTACAAAATGGTGTGAAAGACTAATAAAATCGGGTAAAGAAGGCTTTGTTTCTATTTATGAATTTGATAAAACAGCTTATGATAATCTTAAAGTTTTAAATTTTGATACATATTCAGAAAAGTGGCTTGATTTTATTTTAAATTGTCGAAAAGGCAATGATGCTACAGACTATGATTTGGTTATTGGTGGTGTTGCCAATGATAAAGTTTTTAATACAGTTGAGTTATATTTTGACGGCTTAATTGATAAGAATGAAGCTATTAAGAGATTACGCTATGAAAAGCCAAACTTACAGGTGGTTTTTCGCAGTGAAAAGGCTCTTTCTTATCTAAAATTTAAAGGAAGTAACAAACAATGAATGCTAATCCAATTCTTTTACAGATGAAATATGCTCGTATAGTAGAAAAGTTTGCTGATAAGCGTGGTATAAGCTTAGATAAAGCATTAGATATTTTCTATAAATCAGATCTATACCTTATGATGAGTAGGGGTATAGCTGATATGCATTGTAGATCAGATGAGTACTTAGTTGAAGAACTAATTGATGAGATGAATCGTTAGTTCTTTTTTATTTGATATTTATAAGTTTCATAAGAATTCTTTTTATAATGAAATATATAACATATCTAATTTACATAAAAAACGATAAAAACATATCATAAAATGATATAATATTAACGTAAATAGAGTATAAATATCTATTGAAATATATCGAAAGGAGGGTTTAAATTTGAGTAAAACATATATAAGTTTTGTACAGGAATTAATACTAAAAAAGGAAATAAGAAAGCCTATTTATGTAAGAGAATTAAGTAAAATCGTATCTTTTGAGTATAATTTGCCTATTGAGAAAGCAACTGCTGCTGTATCTGTTGCGCTTAAAAGGATTATGGATTCTAATATGATTCCTGAATTAAAATTCTACCAAAAAGGGATATATTATCGTACTGTATCTACTCCGTTTGGAAACGTTGGCATTGATAAAGAACAATTAATTCAAGATAAATATCTTTATGATGATAATGGATATGAGAGTGGTTTTGATTTTTTATATAAATTAGGTTTATCTACTCAAATACCTAATAAAAGAGTGCTTATAACAAATAAGGCAGGCGATTGTGCAAGAATTGATAAGAAATTAAATGTTGTGGTGCGTCCACCGAAGATAGAAATTAACAAAGAAAACAAACAGTATTTAAAAGTTCTTGATGTTTTAGATATCTTTGAAAACGCTCCTATAGATGTGGAAGAGCCTTATGGAGTAATTAGAAGTTACATTAGTCAATTGGGATTAGAATATTCTAAATTACTGGCTATGGCAAACAATTATTACAATAAGAATACTATTTTGCAGTTAGGCAAGGTTGCTGGAGGATTGATGTGAAATTACATAACGATATAAATGCTTTTGCTATGTTATTGGATGATATTCATGATAAGACTGGATATCGTAGTGATGTTTTGGAAAAAGATTATTATGTGGTATTGTTATTAGAAGAATTAGCTAAGAAACAAGAAGAAGGATTGTTGGCATATTTTAAAGGTGGAACTGCTTTGTATAAAGCGTTACATACAACTAACAGGTTTTCGGAGGATATAGATTTATCTGTTGATACAAGAGGTTGCAGTAGAACTCAGAGTGATAAAAGACTTGAAAACGCTACTAAGAAATATTCTTATTTATTTCGAGATGCTAGTCAAGGAAAAACGAATAGGTCAGAGATTACAAGCATCTATACTTATAATCCAATAACAAATTTTGATGAGGATGATGCGTTACAAAGGTTTGGTAAGGTTAAAATCGAAGCTACATCATTTACCATTAGCGAGCCTGTTACTAGTCTGGGAATTGTTCCTTTGTTATATGAGTTAGCCACTAGTGAACAAAGGGAAATTCTAACGAACATATATGATGTAAGACCCTTTGATATTAAAACAATTACGGTAGAAAGAATTTTTGTTGACAAAATATTTGCGGCAGAAGCCTATGTTAGAAAAGCGGAAATTAGAGCCAAAGCTTTTGAGGCTGCTAAACACATCTATGATTTAACTATTATGGCCAAATTGCCTAAAATTACCAGTTTAATTAGTGAAGAGGAATTATTAAACAAGATTCTTATGATTAGGTTAAAAGAAGAATTAGATAGATTAGATGGTATTCCTGGTTTGCTACCAAAAAATTTTATTTTCTTCGATAATATCAAAAACAACAAGCTGATCATTAATGCGTATGAAACGATGCAAAATCAATATGTATTGAGAGAATGTGACAAAATCGATTATGATGATGTTGTTGAGAGTTTAGGAAGAGTTAAAAAGATTTTAACAAGCAATAACGTTTGGTGTAATGCTGTTGTTCCAAAAAATGATTAGAAATAAAATCTAGATTTCACTTGTAATAGCACTTTCACTCCAGCAGTGAAGTGCTTTTTACGATGAAACTTTATTTATTTTTTATATAAACAAAAGGTAGGTAAGATAAGATAAAAACGATAAATAATTATATAAATAGTTAAATAAGTTTTGTAAATATGATGTAAAGTTATTTATCATCATCTTATATATGCTTTATAATTAATTACATGAATAAATTTATAAATGATGCAGATGAAAAAAAGTCTATTAGAATCTTAACAACATCAGGTATTTTGATTGCTTTGTTTGTTATTCTTTTGTTTAAGTTGCCTGATGTAAGAAGTTTTTTCGCAAACCTGTTTAAAGTGTTGTCTCCATTTATTTGGGGCATCTTGTTTGCGATAATAACTAATAATTTGGCAAAGTATATTGAAAGTCATTTGCCTGAAAAATGGCCATTTAAGACAAGAAGATTCATAGGAGCTCTTGTTTCAGTATTAGTCTTAGTTGTTGTGATGATTCTTGTAGTATATCTTTTGATGCCAAAGCTATTAAATAGTATTTCTTCATTATCAACACTAGTAACCAACTTTACAAGTAACTCTAGTGATTGGATAAAAAGACTACAAAAGAATGTTCACTTGTCTAATGATGTAGTAATTAAGATCTATGAGTATTCAAACCAAGCAGTTACTGCTTTATGGAATGCGGCTAAGGACTTTGTACCTAATATCTTGACTTCAACAATTACTGCTATTAGTAGTGTTGGCAACTTCGTAATTGGTTTTATTGTTTGTTTATATATTCTTATTGATAAACAAAAGATTGCGATTAATATGAAAAGAATGGGCTTAGCTTTCTTTAATGCTGAACAATATAAAAAGGGACGTAATATTATGTACCTAGCCCTAGATAAGTTTACTAAGTTCTTTTCTGGTAAAGTTTTAGATTCACTTATTATTGGTATCCTATGTTTTATTTCAATGTTGTTTATCAACAAAGAATATGCAGCATTAATATCAGTTATTGTAGGCATAACTAATATAATTCCTTTCTTTGGACCTTTTATTGGTGCTGTGCCTTGCGCCTTGTTACTATTAATTGTAGAACCACTAGATTGTTTAATCTTTATTATCATGATTATCATTCTTCAACAGGTAGATGGTAATATCATAGGACCAGCTATACTTGGTGATTCAGTTGGTCTTAGCTCTTTATGGATTATGTTTGCGATTCTAGTTGGTGGTGCTTACTTTGGTTTCTTTGGCATGTTACTTGGTGTTCCTGTTGTTGCGGTAATCTATTATGTAATAAAAGAATATGTAGATGAGAAACTTGAGGAAAAGGGAATAGATGAGGAAGCTTCTGAGTAACGGCTATTTTTTTATAAGAAGAATTATTTATGCTCATAGCATGTAAAACTACACAAGCTATATGCTTTGATAATATTTTTCCTTGTGTTTTTCTACTTTTTCTCGTAAAAAATATTAAATAATATGATAATAATCTCGTAAATGTTTGAAGTATCTCGTAAAAATATATATAATATGAGAGAAAGATGAGACTTTATGAGATATTTTGATTACAAAAAGTTACAAACATTAAAATTAGATAATTCCATAGTTAATCTATTAACCAGTATTCATGAAGCTAAAGGTCGTCAGGAACTGTATTTATCTACTGAACCTGAGGAATTAAATAAATTAGTTGAGATCGCTAAGATTCAAAGCGTAGATGCCAGTAATGCTATTGAGGGTATTCGTACAACTGAAACGCGTTTAAAACAATTGGTTAGTGATAAGACTACGCCAAAGAATAGAGATGAAGAAGAAATTTCTGGTTATAGGGATGCTCTTAATACAATTCATGAAAGTTTTGATTATATACCTTTAACTCCTAGCCATATTTTGCAGTTACAAGGAATCATGTATAAAAATGTTGTTGGTAATGACTTTGGTGGAAAATTTAAGAATACTCAAAATCTTATTCAAGGTATTGATGCCTTTGGTAACAAATATACTATCTTTACTCCTTTGGCACCATATGAAACTATGCCAGCTATAGAAAGTCTTTGTGATGCTTATAATAAAGCGATAGAAGATGGCAAGGTTGATCCATTAATTCTTATTCCTATATTTGTACATGACTTTTTGTGTATTCATCCTTTTAGAGATGGCAATGGCAGGATGAGCCGACTATTAACAACCCTTCTTTTATATAGAAGCGGTTATTACGTTGGTAAATATATATCTTTGGAAGCTAAGATAGCTAAGATAAAAGATTTATATTATGATGCCTTAAGCGATAGTCAAAACGGTTGGCATGAAGGTAATGATGATCCACTTCCTTTTGTTAAGTACTTTTTGTCTATCATTGATATGGCCTACAAAGACTTTGAAGATAGATTAGCTCTTATTAAAAAAGATGTTAGTGCTAATGAGTTAGTCTCATTAGCATTCGATAAGAAAATAGGTAAGATTACAAAATCTGATATCGCAGAATTATGTCCTAATATTTCAGTTAGTGCTGTAGAAAAGGGCATTGCTAATCTATTGAAAGAGGGTAAGATTAGAAAACTAGGTAGTGGTAGAAATACTTTCTACATCAAGAATGATTGAAGTTGATTGAAGTTACATTGAAGTTACATTGAAGTAAACATTGAAGTTGCATTAAAGTAAACATTGAAGTACAATTGAAGTAGATATAGAAGTGAGGTGTTTACTATGTACCTAGAAGAGTTACTTAATAAGGATATACTTGAAGATGATAAGATTGAATGCAAACAAAGTTTGAATAGGACGGATATTTTAGATTGGCTAAAAACGATAGCTGGTTTTTCTAATGCTGATGGTGGAACTATGTATATAGGCGTTGCCAATAAGACTAATAAGCTAATTGGTTTTTCTAAGGAAGAAGTAGATGGTGAAAAGAATTATATTAATAATCAATTAAATGAGCATCTTTTTCCTAGACCTTTAGTGAAAATTTCTTTCTTACCATATGAGATAAAAGGTAATACGAGATACGTATTGGAAGTTGATGTTCCTTCTTCTACTTTTAAGCCGGTTATTCTTAAATACAAAGGTGTGCCTTCTATTTTTATGAGAAGAGATGGTTATACTAACGGTGCCACTTATGAAGAAATCATAGAAATGAGTAATCAGAATAAGAATGTTCAGTTTGATACTTCATTTACTGATGTAAAGTTTAATTTTGATGATTTTAAGACATTAAGAGATTTCTATGCAAAACACAATAATGGTAAACAACTTAAGGAAAAGGCATTATTGTCTAAGGGTTTCTATAATGAGGATGGTTATTTATCCAATGGTGCTCTTCTTTTTAGAGATGATTATGATGGTGATAAGTCTTTGGCTCAATGTTCTCTGTTTTCGGGTTTTACAAGAGGTAGCGAAAGAATTGTCACTATAAATAAATATAATGGCAATTTGATAAGTGTATTAGAAAAGATGTTAGAATTCGTCGGACAAAGAATGAATCATAGTTTGATTAAAAAAGATACGGGTAGGATTAACTTAGATGCTTATCCTAAACGTGCTTTATTTGAAGGATTTATAAACGCGATAGTTCATAGGGATTATTTTTTAGATGGTTCTCAAATTCAGGTGGACATGTTTAAAGATAGATTGGAAATTTCTTCTCCTGGTAAGTTTTATAGAGGGGACAATATAGAAAAGACATATGACTTATCTAATATTATTTCTAAAAGAAGAAATGATTTAATTTCGTCAATCCTTGTAATGTGTAATGTAATGGAAGCTGCTGGTACTGGTTTTGAGAAAATAATGGAAGAATATAAGGACTATGGAGATGAATATAGACCATTTATTTGTTCTAGTTCCGATCACTTTACGCTAACGCTTCCTGATTTAACTTATAAAGATGGTTTAAGTAACGATGCTATGTTGCCTGTGGTGGAATTCTTGCCACTTGTTAATGCTTCTAAGCATGATGATAAGATTCTTTCTTATTGCTATTTTAAGGGCCATAATGCTAAGGAAATAGCTGATTTCTTAGGGATAAGTGATTCTACTTATTTCCGTAATACTATTCTTAAAAGGCTTGTAAATGCTAATTATCTGGTTTCTATGAAGGTTGGTAACTCTTTGATGTATAAAACTAATGTTGATGAAGTTAAGCTGTCTTAGTATAACAATAACGAAAGTGAACAATAGTTACACAAATTAGTGAAAGCTAACTATATAAAAATCAATAGTAATTGATGAAATAGTTTGAAAATTTAT
>URCJ01000017.1 GCA_900546285.1 uncultured Solobacterium sp.
TATTTATGTAAAGTAATTAAAAGAAAAGCCTTTTATTTAAAGGACAATTTTAAAAAACTTTACATAAATATTTACTTTACATAAGATGGTTTATGTAAAGCTTTACATAAACTATCAATTATGGAGGCTGCGTTATTAAAATACTTTTCAGGCATTTTAAGATAAGGTTCATACATATCAGATATTATGTATTTAACCATTAATCTTTCTTCTCTTGGTATCCTTAAAAAGTAATCTTCAAATGTTTTCTCATATCTATTAGGTAAAACGTCGATAATATCTCCTGTTTGAAAATCTCTTAATACCACACAATATCTTGCGTCTTTACAAATATCTAGATATACTTCATCAACGCATAATGCCTCAGGTAAAGGTAATCTATCAAAATTTAAATAAGACATTACTATTTGGTGAATCCAGGTTTCTGATATATGTCTTTTTCTAGCTACATAGGCCACCGATAAAGTTATATCTTTTAAATCTTGTAAAACAAGTAAAGGGGTAATATAAGTTGTCCTTTTATTAGCTCCTACAAAGTTAAAAGGTTCATTGATATAAGTGTTACATTCTTGATTAGTACACCTATACTTTCTTTGTCTAAGTTCTATTACTACTCTATAACCATCATCTAATACAGGGTGATTAATATGCCTTGTATAGAATCCTTTAGAATACATCCTTTGACCACACTCAGGACAAAACATCGCTGAATATTTTCTTTCCATCACTATAGTTTTAGTTCTATTATCATCATCAATGATTACATCTTTAACATCTACATCTTCACAATCTTTTAAATCAATAAAATCTTTGATACCATAATTCATGCGAACTCCTTTCTGATACGACTGCAAAATAAATCATAAAGGAAAAGTAAAAAAGAGAGAAGAATTCTAATAGATTTTTCCCTCTTTTTTATTAAATATAATACTTTTAAAAAATGTCCCCTAAGTTATTCCCCTAAAATGTAGACCCCTAACAAGTTTGGATACCCAAATAAAGAAGCAGAACTCCTGCTTCTTTATAAAATTAGAAAATTTGCAAATCACTTTGACTTTCATCAAGCCTTACATCTTTAATACCAGGTACTTCATCTAGTATCAAGGCTGCAACACCATCCTTAAGAGTCATCTCTAGGGCACCACAACCAATACATGCACCATGTACTTTAACATAAACGATATCATCCTCAAGTCTTGAGAATTCAACATCGCCACCATCAGCCTGTAAATAAGGCTTTATCTTATCAATAGTTTTAATAACAAGTTTTTCTTTTTCTTCTTTTTCCATAAAAATCACCTAAATTATTATATATCAAATTGTAGTATAATGCTTGTTATATGAACAGTATTAACCAGTATAAAGTAGGAATGACTGTATATGGCAAGATAACTGGCATTAAGCCATATGGAGCTTTTGTGAGTTTTGATGATGGTGTAAGTGGTCTAATCCATATATCAGAATTATCAAATGGTTTTGTAAGAAACGTAAGTCATTTTGTCAATATTGATGACTATTGCATGCTTAAGGTGATAGACATTGATTATGAGCACAAACAACTACGTTTATCTTTTAAGGCACTTGAACAAAATACTCGTAAATACATTAGAAAAGTTCATTTTGAAGGAATGCCTGAAAAGAAAATAGGCTTTG
Source organism: uncultured Solobacterium sp. (assembly GCA_900546285.1). Taxonomy (GTDB): domain Bacteria; phylum Bacillota_I; class Bacilli_A; order Erysipelotrichales; family Erysipelotrichaceae; genus Colivicinus. The sequence goes on from URCJ01000017.1 coordinate 1,654, forward strand.
CTTCATTAGATAAAGCCATGAAAGAATGGATAGAGAGGGATAAAAATGCTTAAATTAGATTTATCTTATGCAAAATTAAACGAAGAAATTATTAGTTACCAAGACCAAGTCAGTGAAGCACACAAGTGGTTACATGAAAAGACTGGCAAGGGCAATGACTTTGTAGGTTGGGTAGAATGGCCAAACACTTATGACAAAGAGGAATTTGATAGAATCCTTAAAGTAAGTGAAAAACTAAAAGGCAAATTTGACGTATTACTTGTATGTGGTATTGGTGGATCATACTTAGGTGCTAGAGCTGCTAATGAAATGATTAGAGGTCTATATCCAGAAGAAGGACCTGAAGTAATCTTTATTGGTAATACATTCTCTAATACTTACTTGTCACAAGTGTTAAAACACATCGAAGGAAAAGATGTAGTACTAAACGTTATTTCTAAGTCAGGTACAACAACTGAAACTTCAGTATCATTTAGAATCTTTAAACAATACATTGAAAACAAATATGGTAAAGAAGAAGCTAAGGAACGTATTATCGCTACAACTGATAAGCACAAGGGTACTTTAAAAGAATTAGCCGACAAAGAAGGCTATGAAGAATTTGTAGTACCAGATGATATCGGTGGCCGTTTCAGTGTCTTTACAGCAGTTGGTCTTCTTCCACTAGCATTAGCAGGTGTTGACATTAAAGCCCTTATGGAAGGTGCTAAGATGGCTTATAATGACTATTCTAGTGACAACTTATTAGAAAATGACGCTTATAAGTATGCGGTAGCTAGAAGAATCCTTGAAAACGAAGGCTATAAGAGTGAAATGTTTGTAACATATAACTTACAACTAACAATGGTTGCTGAATGGTGGAAACAACTATTCGGTGAATCAGAGGGTAAAGATGGTAAGGGTTTACTTCCAACATCTGCATGTTTCTCAACTGACTTACACTCACTTGGCCAATTCATTCAAGAGGGTAGCAAAGTATTATATGAAACATTATTCTTAATTGATAATATGCCAGAAGATATTACTTTCCCAAGTGATGAAGAAAACCTTGATAACATGAACTACTTAGCTGGTAAACAAGTATCTTGGGTTAATGAAATGGCAATGAAGGGTACTTTAAAGGCGCATAGTGACAATGGTAATGTACCAAACATACTAGTTCATCTAGAAGACAACAGTGCTAAGGCCTTTGGTTATATGATCTACTTCTTCTTTAAGGCATGTGGTATGAGTTGTTACTTACTTGGTGTTAACCCATTCAATCAACCTGGTGTTGAAGTATATAAGAAGGAAATGTTTAAATTATTAGGAAAAAATTAGAAGAGTAATCTTCTAATTTTTTTATACATTAGACAAGGTGATGTCTAATGTTCTGTCTAATGTTGCATAATGTTAATGTACAATGTTAGGAGGTTATATATGAAAATATCTGAAATCTTTCCGGAAGTATTAATGGAAGACCTAGAATATTAGTTTAAACAAGTACTAAGCGAAGAGAATCCAATTAAATGGGCAAAAACGATTGTTGCGTATGCTAATAATGGTGGTGGAACAATTTTTGTTGGTGTTTCTAATGATGGTGATGCGTTTGGTTTAACATTAAATGAAATTGATAAGATGAAAAATCTTGTTGCTAGAATTAATGATAGAAATATTTTTCCTCATGTAAGGATATCTTATGTCATTGGAAGTGTTGATGAAAATGCTGAACGTTATGTTTTGGGTATTAGAGTTTTTTCTGCTGAATCGGTAGTAAGATACCGTGAAGGTGATTTTAATGAAACAGTTTATATAAGGGGTGATGGAAATTCTTATCCTGCTAGGCCTGAAGAAATAATTTCTTTATCAAAGAGAAGATACGGAATAGACAACGAAACAACTGAAGTCTTTTATTCTGATAGTGAATGGAATGATTATCTTGCTATGTGTAGGAATTATAGAAACAAGAGAAATTGGCCATCTATAAAAGAACTTCAAAACGAAGAAATTCTTTCTAAAGATGAGCATGTAAAATCAGGCTTTTTAATGTTTAAAGATGACTATGATAAAGATGATACTATGGTTTGTTGTCGTCTATGGAAGGGATTAAATAAAAGTGATACTTTGATTGATAGTGCAAGATGCAAAGGAAATATCCCGACAGTTTTCGAAAATACTCTATCCTTTATCGAAAAAAACACAAAAACTGGCTGGAAAAAATTAGATAATGGTGGACGAATGGAGATAAGATCCTATCCTATAAAAGCTATAAGAGAAGCTTTGGTAAACGCAATAGCTCATAGAGATTATTCTATAAATGGCACTCAGATTGATGTGGACATATATAACGATAGATTAGAAATTGTATCACCTGGTTCTTGGTTGCTTCCAAAAGGATATTGTGAATACCCTTGTGGTTCTATCCCTTCTATTAGAAGAAATTCTATAATTGCCGCATGTTTGGATGTTGCAAATTTAATGGAAAGAGGCGGAGCTGGTTTTCAAACCATGATGGAAGCTTATAAAGATTATTCTAAAGAATTACAGCCAGTAGTATCTATATATCCTGGCTTCTTGAATTTAAAATTATTTGATACTTTGTATAAAAGATACGATGGAAACGAAAATGATAAGAATGCTGATAAAAAAGAAAAGCTTCTCTATATTTTAGAAGATAGCGGTAGCATGAGAATTAATGATCTGCAATATGAATTAGATTATACAAATAGAACTAGATTTTTAAAAGATATTATTAATCCACTTATCGAAGAAGGAGAAATCTATAGGGATGGCAACAAAAAATCTCCTAATGCAGTGATAAGAATAAAAGAAGATTGAATTTATTAAGAACCTTGCTTAGTTGTTCTTGCAGTTAATTAGCAGTAATTATTATAGTATTATTCACAAGTCTTTGATATAATGTGTTAGCGTTTATGGAGGTAAATATGGCTGAATATAAAAAGATTGAAGATGGCAAGGCAGAATTAACATGTGCCATCAAAGGAGAAAAGTGGGAAGCAGCTACTAAGAAGGCTTTCGACAAATTAGTAAAAAAATTAGATATTAAGGGTTTTAGAAAGGGACAAGTTCCTGCTTCTTTAGCTAAGAAATATATCACTGATGAAGCTTGTTGGTATGAAGCTGCTAGTGAATTAAGCAACGAAGCATTCAAAGAAGCTCTTGATGAACACCATGTAGATTTAATCGATCAAGCTAGCATGGATTTAAAGGAAATCGGTGCAGAAGGTGTTACTATTGTCTTCAATTGTCCTGTTAAACCAGATGTAACTCTTGGTGATTACAAGGCTTTGAAGTATGAATTAGAAGAAGTAACAGTTACTGATGAGGAAGTTGAAAATGAAATCAATAAGACTCTTGAAAGAAAGGGTGATCTAGAACTTAAGGAAGATGGCGCTGTTGAAGATGGTGATACAGTAGTTATCGACTTTGAAGGTTTCAAGGATGAGGTTGCTTTCGATGGTGGCAAGGCTGACAACTATGAATTAGTTATTGGTTCTCATTCATTCATTCCTGGTTTTGAAGAACAAGTAATTGGTATGAAGTCAGAAGAAACTAAGGATATCAACGTTACTTTCCCTGAAGATTACCATGTTGAAGAATTAAAGGGTGCTCCAGTTGTTTTCAAGGTTACAGTTCATGAAATAAAGAAGAAAGTGTTGCCAACTTTAGATGATGAATTTGTAAAGGAATTAAAGATTGAAAACGTTGAAACAGTTGACGCTTACAAGGAACACGTAAAGGAATCTATCTTAGCCGGTAAGAAGGCCGAAGCAGAACGTAAGGCTGATGAAAAGTTATTAAAGGCATTATGCGATGAAGCTACAATCAACATTCCATCTGTTATGATTGAAAAGGAAACGGAAGCTATGTTAAATGATCAAGCTGCAAGACTTCAATACCAAGGTATTCCATTTGATCAATACTTAAAGATCATTGGTCAAACAAGAGAAGATATCAAGAAGCAATCAGAAGAAAGTGCTACAGCTAGAATCAAGACAACTTTATGTCTTGAAGAAGTTGCCAAGTTAGAAAACTTAGAAGCTAGCGATGAAGATATCGAAAAGTATTACGATGACATGGCTAAGGGCTATGGCATGGATGTAGCTGAAGTTAAGAAGTATGTTCCAAAAGAAAACATCATCGATGATGTTAAGCTTCAAAAAGCGGTTGACTTCTTAAAGAAATAAAAAAGATAATAAAGACGCAACACAGCGTCTTTTATTAATAGAAGGAGGAAATTTTTTATGGCAAACATAATTGAATGTCCTATTATTTGTACTAGAGGCGCTATTATCTTCCCAGGACAAGATATGTCTTTGGATGTTGGCAGACGTGCTAGTGTAGATGTTGTTAATTTTAGTTTAAACATGAATCTTGATGTTATTTTGGTTTCTCAAAAAAACATCGATATTGATGAACCTAAAAAGAATGATTTATATGAAATTGGTACTATCTGTCATATAAGAGCAAGTAGAAAAAGAGATGACCATTTAAAGGTAGTTTTTGTCGGTGAAGATAGATGTCGTTTAATTGAAATCTACGAGATTGATGGTATTAAGTATGCAAGCGTTGAAGTATTGTCTGATGTTGTAGAAGACGATTTAGCCCTTGAGGTGTTAAAAACGAAAGTTAAGAAGGAATATAGCCTTTTCGAACAAAAGAACGGTAGAGCGCCTTTAAGAGCCCCTGAGAATATGAGCAATCAATATATCTCAGAACTTGTTGATGGTTTTGCCCAAGCAAACATCTTTAATTCAGGTGAGAAACAAAAATTCTTAGAGGAATATCACTTAGAAAAAAGACTTGAAATGTTTTTAACATACATTTCTTTGGAAAAGAAAAAAGAAGAGATTGAAAAAGAAATCAATCTTCGTGTTAAAGACTCGGTGGAATCTTCGCAAAAAGATTATTATCTAAGAGAAAGAATCAAGGCTATTAAAGAAGAATTGGGTGATGGACAGGGCGCAGATGTAGAAAAGCTTAAGGAAGAGTTCTCTAAAGATAGATATCCTGAAAACATCAAGGCTAAGGCTAATGAGGAAATTAGAAGATTAGATATGACTTCTACTGCCTCAGGTGAATATGGCATGATTAGAACTTATCTTGATTGGTTAATTTCTATTCCTTGGACTGAAAAAAGTGTCGATGAAACTGATTTAACTAAGGTTAAAGAAGTTCTTGATGAAGACCACTATGGTCTTGAAAAGATTAAGACTCGTATTTTGGAATATCTAGCTGTTAAAGAATTATCACATTCTTTAAAATCGCCAATCATTTGTTTAGTTGGTCCTCCAGGTGTTGGTAAGACATCTCTTGCCAAGTCAATCGCTAGAGCCTTAAATAGAAACTTTGTTAAGATGTCTTTGGGTGGCGTTAGAGATGAAGCTGAAATAAGAGGGCATAGAAGAACATACTTAGGTTCTTATCCTGGCAGAATCATCCAAGGCATGAAAAAGGCTGGTACAACTAATCCTGTATTCTTAATTGATGAAATTGATAAGATGGGTGCTGACTATAAGGGCGATCCAAGTAGTGCGATGTTAGAAGTTTTAGATCCTGAACAAAATTCAATGTTCCAGGATCACTACCTAGAAGAAACATATGACTTAAGTGATGTTATGTTTATCGCTACTGCTAACTATTTAGAAAACATTCCTGCTCCTTTGTTAGATAGATTAGAGATTATAAATTTAAGTTCTTATACCGAACTAGAAAAACTAAATATTTGTAAAGATCATTTGATTCCTAAGGTTTTAAAGAAAGATGGCTTAAAACCATCACAATTTAGTATCAGTGATGAAATGATAACTCATGTAATTAGACATTATACAAGAGAATCAGGTGTCAGAGAGCTTGAGAGAATGATGGAAACATTGGCTCGTAAGGCAACACTTGAAATCTATACAAAGTCTAAGCGTTCTATTAAAGTAACTAAGAAGTTAGTTCAAGAGTGGTTGGGCCATGAAAAGTTTGAATATGGTACTAAGGAAAAGAAGAATCAAGTAGGTGTTGTAACTGGTCTTGCTTATACTGCTTTTGGTGGTGATATCTTACAAATCGAAGTAAATTACTTTGAAGGAAAGGGCAAACTAATCATCACTGGTCAGCTTGGTGATGTTATGAAAGAATCTGCTGAAATCGCATTAGACTATGTTAAATCAAACGCTAAGAAGTTTGGTATTGATGTCAAGTTCTTTGAGACACATGATATCCATATTCACGTGCCAGAGGGTGCTGTACCAAAAGATGGACCTTCAGCTGGTGTTACTTTAACTACTGCCTTTGTATCAGCTTTAACTAATAAAGCAGTAGACGCAAACTGTGCAATGACAGGTGAGGTAACTCTTCGTGGTAATGTCTTACCAATTGGCGGTTTAAGAGAAAAGTCTATTGCGGCTAATAGAAGTGGTATTACGAAGGTCTTCATCCCTAAGGGCAATGTTAAGGATATTGATGAACTTCCTGATATCGTTAAAGAAAACATTACTTTTATGCCTGTGGATAAAGTGGATACTATCTTAAAAGAGGCTATTATCCATGATTAGTTTCTTATGTTCAGGTACCAAAAAAGATCATTATCCTGAAAGTGAAAGGGAAGTAGTCTTTGTAGGTAGAAGTAATGTAGGCAAGTCATCTTTAATAAATAAGCTATATGGTAAGATTGCCTATGTAGGTAAAACACCTGGTAAGACAAGGCTTTTAAACTTCTTCAATGTCGATAATAAATATACTGTATGTGATGTACCTGGTTATGGTTATGCTAGAAGGAGTGGCAAAGAAATCATTGAGTTTGGTGAGATGATGGATGAATATTTTACTCAAAGAGAAGCTTTGAAGTTATGCGTTATGATTCTAGATATCAGAAGAACACCAAATCAAGATGATATCGATATGTATAACTATCTAAAAGACTTAGAAATTCCGGTACTTTTTGTCCTTAATAAGTGCGATAAATTCTCAAATAATCAACGTATAAATCAGATGAAAATCATCTATAAAACACTAGGCATTGAACAGGCGATTTGCATTTCATGCCTAAAAGGTGTTAACATAGACGTTGTGGCTAGGAGTATTGAGTCACTTATAAAGGAGTATGATGAATAGTTTTATTGAATTTATTAACCGTGTCCCCTTATTAATTGAGTCTATATTAGTAGTTTTAGTACCAAGTAGTCAGCAAGTTTATGCGAATACTTATACTAACGAAGAGCTAGAAAATGATGAACTGATTGTTAAAACAGTTTCTAGTGATGAGGAAAAAGACTTCGTATTTGCGGATAGCGCAAATACTAAATACATTCTTGAGACAAAGGGACAAGAAGTTGCAACTGCTAACTTTGATAAGCTTCAAGGTGAATTAGATATCGCCATTGAAGAATATGAAGCTGAGCAAGCAAAATTAAGCCGTAGTGGTTCAAGATCAACTTATACATTTAACATGAGTGAATTAGCTGGTGGTGATGTGTGGTCAATCGCTAATGGCCTTGTAGGTACACCAGGTAATTGCTTCTATATCTGTCAATTATTTATTCAAGCATTTACTGGTGAATGGAATTCACTTGGTAACATTTACCAAACTGATAGTCCATCCCCTGGTGACTTAATCTATTACGCTAATGGTGGTATGGGTGCTCAACACTGGGCAATATACTTAGGAGGCGATCAAGCATTACATGGTAACTACAATGGTACTACTGTAATTAGAAGCATCTACCTCAAGAGTGGTAGTAGTCCTATATTCTACAAATTAGGTTAATAAAAAGCGAAAGAGATTTAGTGTAAGAGCTAAATCTTTTTTTATGTGAAAATTAAAAATTATACACCCAATATACAGTCGTGTGTACAAGAATTTTGTTTAAACAAGTAAAAATGTAAAGATTTACATATCTATGAAAATAATATGAAAATATTTGTTGACATGTATTTTCTATTTTTGTAACATAAGTTCATGGAAGGAGAAACATACATGAACTTTTATTTAAAACAAGAACACTCTCACTATTCTCCTTGCTATTTAGCTATTATTATCGTGATTATTATTATGTTACTTAGCGCAGTAACCTTTTCATGATTAAGATAGCTTTATTTGAAATATTTTTAAGGATGGGCTATCGACCATCCTTTTATTTTATTAATAGAAAAGCTTATTAAAGCTTGTCTATAGATTAAAAACGATTAGGGAGGGAAGTTTTATGAAAAAATTATTAGTCGTTTTACTAAGTGTACTAATGCTAATGACATTATGTGCATGTGGCTCTGACAAAGAAACAGGTGATGATAGTGTTGATTCAAACACTATTAAGATTGGCGGTTCTGGTCCAACAACTGGTGAGTATGCACAATATGGTCTAGCTGTTCAATATGGTGCTCAAGTTGCCGTCAATGAAATCAATGAAAAAGCTGGTGAAGATGGTTTAAAGCTTGAACTAAAATACTTAGATGATAAGGGTGATGGTGAAGAAGCAAGTAAGGCTTATGCTCAATTAACTGACTGGGGTATGCAAGTAAGTATGTTATGTACTACAACTGGTTCATCATTAGCTGTTGCTGATAGCTACAATGATGCTGGTGTATTTGCTATGACACCAAGTGGTTCTGCTGAAGATATCATCGCTGGTAAGGATTATGTATATAGAATGTGTTTCGCTGATCCCCAACAAGGTACAGCTGCTGCTGACTATATTGCTGAACATAAGCTAGCTACTAAGGTTGCTGCCTTTGTTCAATCAGATTCAGATTACTCAGTAGGTGTATATGATGCTTTTGTTAAAGAAGCTGCAGTTAAAGGTTTAGAAATCGTATCAACTTATTCTTTCACATCAGATAACGCAACTGATTTCACAACTGGTGTTAGTGATGCTCAAAGTAAGGGTGCAGAACTTGTATTCTTACCTCTATACTATGAAAATGATACAAAGATTGTTATGGCTTGTAAGAACGCTAACTATAACCCAGTATTTTTTGGTGTAGATGGTTTTGATGGAGCTCTAGAACAAGAAGGTGTAGATGTTTCAATGTTTGAAGGTTTCTATTACTTAACACCATTTGCATATACCGCAACTGATGATGCTACTGTATCTTTTGTATCTAAGTTTAATGCTTTAGCTGGTAATAATCCAAACCAATTCGCTGCTGATGCATATGATGTAGTATACGCAATCTATAATGCTTTAGTTGAAGCTGGTGCAACTGCTGATATGTCTGCTCAAGATATGGGTGAACTATTGTGTAAGACATTCCAAGGTGGTTTCACATATTCTGGTTTAACTGGTTCTAACATGACATGGAATGAAAATGGTGCTGTAGTTAAGGCTCCACTTGCTTTCCAAGTAAAAGATGGCAAGCTTACTGCTGCTGAATAATTAAACATTTATGTAAGAAGTTGCCAATTGGCAACTTCTTACTAAACTATAAAGGGGGAATTTATGATCTTTATATCAAATCTAATTAGTGGTATAAGACTTGGCTCAATCTATGCAATCATCGCCCTTGGCTACACCATGGTGTATGGCGTTGCTAAGATGTTAAACTTTGCACATGGTGATGTCATCATGATTGGTGCCTATAGTGCCTTTGTAGCTCTTTATAGAGCTAATTTGCCACTTCCTATAGCTCTTATTATTTCAATAATTATTTGTACCTTACTAGGTGTAATTATTGAAAGATTGGCCTACAAACCCTTAAGACAAGCCTCATCTTTGGCTGTTCTTATAACTGCTATTGGCGTCAGCTATTTCCTACAAAACCTAGCTCTTTTGATATGGGGATCAGCTGCTAAAATTTTTCCAACCATCCTAGATTATGGTTCTATTAACTTATTTAATGATCAACTAAAATTAAGCTATCAAATGTTAATCACGATTACTGTATGTATCGTAATAATGATTCTATTAAATCTATTTATCAAAAAGACTAAGATTGGTAAAGCTATGAGAGCCTGTAGTGAGGATAAAGAGGCCGCTGCCTTAATGGGCATTAACGTTGATAATATCATCTCATTAACATTTGCCATTGGTTCTGGTTTAGCCGCAATAGCTGCCTTATTGTTATGTGCAGCCTATCCAACCGTAACACCAACCCTAGGTTCTATGCCTGGTATTAAAGCTTTTACAGCGGCTGTAATTGGTGGCATCGGTTCTATTCCTGGTGCCTTATTAGGAGGCCTATTATTAGGTGTTATAGAAATAATTGTAAAAGCCTATGGTCTATCAGAACTTACTGATGCCATTGCTTTTGGGGTCTTGATCCTAGTTTTATTATTTAAACCAACTGGCTTATTAGGAAAGAAAGTAAAGGAGAAAGTATAAGATGAAAAATAAAAAAGCATTGACTTCTTATTTATTAGTAATACTTGTATATGTCCTTATTACTATCTTAAATAAAACAGGCTCTTTATCTTCCACGATGAACGCCTTGTTAGTTCCAACAGTAGCCTATATTGTAGCTGCATTAGCCTTAAATCTACTTGTAGGCTATTTAGGCGATTTGTGCCTAGGACAAGCTGGTTTTATGGCAGTAGGAGCTTTCTCAGGTATAGTTTGTGCTGCTTGTTTACTTAGAAACAATATCCCAGATACTTTAGCCTTATTTATCTCAATCATTGTAGGAGGCTTGATTTCTTCTATTTTTGGTTTAATTATTGGTATTCCAGTACTAAAACTTGAAGGTGACTATCTAGCTATTGTTACACTTGCATTCTGTCAAATCATTAAAACACTTTTCTTAAATCTATATGTAGGTGTTGATTCAAATGGTTTACATATGTCGTTTATTAGCGATAATACTAATTTATTACCAGATAGTAAGTTACTAGTAAAAGGTGCTTTAGGTGCTGCAGTATCTCATAAGCTTTCAACTTTCTTAAGTGGTGCTATCTTAATACTATTTACTTTATTTATTATCTATAACCTAATTAACTCAAAAAGTGGAAGAGCTATTCAAAGCTGTAGAGATAATAAAATAGCCGCTACCTCACTTGGTGTTAATATTACTAAATATAAGTTATTAGCCTTTGTGATATCAGCCTTTATTACAGGTATGGCAGGAGCTTATTATGGACTAGGATATTCTAGCTTTAAAGCTACTAAATTTGACTTTAACCTATCTATTCTAATTCTTGTTTATGTTGTTTTGGGTGGTTTAGGTAATATGACAGGTACAATTATTTCTACTACATTATTAATTGTCCTACCGGAGGCCCTAAGATCATTCGATGACTATCGAATGATTGCCTATGCGATTGTGTTAGTACTTGTTATGATCCTATCTAACAATAAGATATTGATGTCGTATTTAGATAATTATAAAAATGCCTTGATGTCATTTATTAAACGAAAGGGGGCTAAACATGAGTGTTCTAGAAGCTAAAAAATTAGGAATCGACTTTGGTGGCCTTACTGCCGTAAATAACTTTGACATCAAAATTGAAGAGAATGATATTTATGGTCTAATTGGTCCCAATGGTGCTGGTAAGACAACGGTCTTTAATCTTTTAACTAAAGTATATCAACCTACAAGAGGTAGTATTATCTTAAATGGTGTTGATACTAAGAATATGTCAACTGTTGATGTGAATAAGGCAGGTATTGCTAGAACCTTTCAAAATATTAGATTATTTAATAAGATGACTGTTATGGAAAATGTTCTTGTAGGCTTTCATAACAACATCACTTATTCAACACTAGATGGAATCTTTAAGACACCAAAGTATCGTAAACAAGAAAAGGAAATGCATGATAAGGCTTTGGATTTATTGAAAATCTTTAAACTAGAAGACTTTGCGGATTTAAATGCTTCATCACTTCCCTATGGTGCTCAAAGAAGACTAGAAATAGCTAGAGCCCTAGCTACTAATCCTTGTTTGTTATTATTAGATGAACCAGCTGCTGGTATGAACCCAACCGAAACTGAAGAACTTATGAATACCATAAGATTTATAAGAGATCACTTCCATATTGCGATTCTTTTAATCGAACATGATATGAAACTGGTTATGGGAGTTTGTGAAAAGATTACAGTACTTAACTTTGGTCAAGTACTAACATCAGGAAAACCAGTAGAGATTCAAAACAACCCTGAAGTTATTAAGGCTTACTTAGGAGATTAATATGTTGAAAGTAGAAAACTTACATATAAATTACGGCTTTATTGAAGCCGTCAAGGGCATTGACTTTACAGTCAATGATGGTGAGATAGTTGCACTTATTGGAGCCAATGGTGCTGGTAAGACAACTACTATGCATGCACTAAGTGGTTTAATTAAAGCTAAGAGCGGTTCTATTATTTTAGATGGTAAAGACATTACAAAAGTTCCTGCTAATAAGATAGTGTCTTTTGGTTTAATACAGGTACCAGAAGGAAGACACGTCTTTGCCTCTCAAACAGTATTAGAGAATCTAACATTAGGTGCTTATTTGTGTAAAGATAAAAAGCTGATTGAAGATAATTTAAATCATGTCTTTGAATTATTCCCTCGTTTAAAAGAAAGACAAAAACAATTAGCTGGTACACTATCAGGTGGCGAACAACAGATGTTGGCTATGGGCAGGGCACTTATGTCTAATCCTAAGGTGCTTTTATTGGACGAACCATCTATGGGTTTATCACCTTTACTTGTAAAGGAAATCTTTGCGATAATAAAGGAAATTAATGATAATGGTACAACTGTTTTCGTTGTTGAACAAAACGCTAAGATGGCTCTAGAAATAGCTTCTAGAGCATATGTAATGGAAACAGGCAAGATTGTATTAAGTGGTACCGGCAAGGAACTATTAGCTTCTGATGCCGTTTCTAAAGCTTATTTAGGAGGATAATTATGTACGTTAAAGATTGGATGACTAAAAATGTTGTTACTTTAAATCCCTTTGATTCTATTACTGATGCCTTTGATGTGATGAAGAAGGGCAATTTCCATCGTGTACCTATTTGTAGTAATGGCAAATTAGTGGGACTTATTACTGGATCAACATTGGCTGACTTTGCCCCATCTAAGGCAACTACCTTGTCAGTCTATGAGATTAATTCATTATTAAATAAGACTTCATGTAAAGATATTATGATTACAAATGTTTATTCTATTCATCCTAATGCCTTACTTGAAGAAGCTGCTGAAAAGATGAATGAACATAATATCACTTGTCTTCCAGTGATTGAAGATAATGGACAAATTGTTGGTATTATTACACAAAAAGTTATCTTTGGAGCTTTCATTGATTTAATGGGTTATTATGCCAAGGGTAGTAGAGTAGTAATTGATATTGATAAGGATGAACCAGGTATCTTACAAAAACTAGGTACTGTTACGGCAGAACATAATATCAATATTACACACTTTATAGTGACAAGATATAGTGGTCTTCAAATTGTCATTAGAACCGATGAGACTGATGATATGAAAGTAACCAATATCTTAACTTCAAATGGTTTTACTGTAAGTGACCATAGAAGCAATAAGAATTGATTTTTATAAGCTTTATAGCTATAATTTTAAAGACTGAGAAAAGAAGGAAGTAATTTTTCTTGAGACATAAAGAGATATTCTGGTAGGTGCAAAGAATACGTTAAAGGAAAATGAAAGTAGTCTTGGAGTTTATTATCTGAAATGCTAGTAAGATAATACGTTACTCGCGTTAAGAGCTTTAAGTTAAAAGTAAGGTGGTACCGTGCATTTGCACCCTTGTATCACCTTTTTTATTTTCATGAAAGGAAGAATTATGTTAGAGACAAAATATGACGCAAAACAAGTTGAACAAGGCAAGTATGCAAAATGGCTAAAAGAAGGTTACTTTAAAGCAGGCGATCTTTCAAAAAAACCATATTGTATCGTTATCCCGCCACCAAATGTAACTGGTAAGTTACATATTGGCCATACTTTAGATAATGCCTTACAAGATTCAATCATTCTATATAAGAGAATGAGAGGCTACGACTGTCTATGGCTTCCAGGTATGGACCATGCTGGTATCGCAACTCAAGCTAAGGTAGATGCAAGACTTAAGGAATTAGGTATTTCTAGATATGATCTAGGTAGAGAAGGTTTCTTAAAGAAGGCTTGGGAATGGAAAGATGAATATGCTGCTTTCATCAAGGAACAATGGGCAAAGACTGGACTAAGTGTAGACTATTCCAAGGAAAGATTTACACTTGATGAAGGCTTATCTAAGGCTGTAATTAAGGTTTTTGTAGACTACTATAAGGATGGTTTAATTTATCAAGGTAAAAGAGTAATTAACTGGGACCCTGTTGCTAAGACGGCTTTAAGTAATATTGAAGTAGTTCATAAAGATGTTAAAGGCAAGATGTATTATTTCAGATATCATCTTGTAGATAGTGATGAAACATTTGATGTTGCCACAACAAGACCCGAAACCATGTTTGGTGATGTTTGTGTTGTAGTTAATCCAAAGGATGAAAAGCTATGTCATTTGATTGGCAAGAAGTGTATCAACCCAGCTAATGGCGATATTCTTCCTATCATTGGTGATGAATATATTGAAATTGGCTTTGGTACTGGTGCTATGAAATGTACGCCAGCTCATGATCCCAATGACTATCAAATCGCATTAAGACATAATCTTGAGATGCCTGTTTGTATGAATGAAGATGCTACTATGAACTCATTATGTGGTGAGTTTGAAGGTATGGATAGATATGAATGCAGAGATTTAACAGTAAAAAGAATTGAAGAACAAGGTCAACTTGTTAAGATTGAAGAAATTGAACATTCTGTTGGTTTCTCTGAGCGTACAGATACAATGGTTGAGCCTTATCTTTCTAAGCAATGGTTTGTTAAGATGAAACCTTTGGCTGATGATGTTTTAAAACATCAAGAAAATGAAGATACTAAGATTAACTTCTATCCTAAGCGTTTTGAAAAGACATTTACTGGTTGGTTAGAAGACATTGAAGACTGGTGCATTTCAAGACAATTATGGTGGGGACATCGCATTCCAGTTTATTATCATAAAGATACAGGTGAAATCTATTGTGAATATGACCCACCAAAAGATATTGAAAACTATATTCAAGATGAAGATGTATTGGACACATGGTTCTCAAGTGCTCTATGGCCTTTCTCTACATTGGGCTGGCCAGAAAAGACTGATCTTCTTGAACGTTACTTCCCAACTGATTGTCTTGTTACAGGTTATGATATTATCTTCTTCTGGGTAGCTAGAATGGCTGTTGCATCTCGTTACTTCATGCATGATAGACCATTTAAGGATTGTCTAATCCATGGCCTTGTAAGAGATGATAAGGGTCGTAAGATGTCTAAGTCTCTTGGCAATGGTATTGATCCAATCGATGTCATCAATAAGTATGGTTATGATTCATTGAGATTGTTCTTAACTTGTAACTCAACGCCAGGTTATGATATTAACTTCTCTGTTGAAAAGATTGAAGCTTCTTGGAACTTTATTAATAAACTATGGAATGCGACAAGATTCGTATTAATGAATATTGATGAAGACTATAAGTATTCAAAACCAGTACTTACAAATGATACTGATAACTGGATTATTTATAAGTTAAATAACATCATTGATAAGACAACAATGAACATTGATCGTTATGAAATGGCTATTGCAGGAAATGAACTTGAATCATTTATTTGGGATGACTTCTGTGCTTCTTATATCGAATTCAGCAAGGCTGCTTTAAATAGTGATGATAAGGATTTAAAGCATAAGACATTAGATACACTAGTATATGTACTAGATGCGATTGTTAGATTACTTCATCCATTTGTACCATTTGTTACTGAAGAACTTTACCAAGCAATTCATGGTGAGGATGTATCAATTTGTACTGCCTTGTGGCCTGAAAAAATGGATTGTGATGAAAATAGCGCAAAACATGTTGATGTTTTACTTGAAATCATTAAGGCTAGTAGAGAACTTAGAACTGAAAATAATGTTAAGCCTTCTAAGGAATTAGAGTTACAAGTTGAAGGTTTTGACTTAAGTGATTCAGACAAGTCAATTCTACTTAGAATGACAAAACTTGTAGTTGTTGATTCTATTGATGATGAAACAATCGTAAGACCTATTTCTGCTGGTAAGATTTCTTTCAAGATGTCTGAAGTAGTCAATAAGCAAGAAGAGCTTGAAAAGATTGCGAAGGAACTTTCAAGACTTGAGGGCGAAATCAAGAGATCTACAAATATTCTTTCTAATGAAAAGTTTTTAGCTAAGGCTCCAGAAGCTAAGGTTAATGAAGAAAAGGATAAACTTGCAAAGTATCAAGAATCTTATAAGATTTTATTGGAAAAGAAGGAAGAATTGTCTAAATAATTACTGTATACCCTAGAATTTTCTAGGGTATTTTTATATGGCTAAAAATTTTATAAAATTAGTGCAAGAAAGAGAGTCAATTTATGAAGAAATTTTTAAATGAATTTAAAGAGTTTGCGATGAAGGGCAATGTCCTTGATATGGCAATAGGTGTTGTTATTGGTGCATCATTTTCATCAATTGTTACTTCACTTGTAAATGATATTTTCATGCCTCTTATCGCAGTGCTTACTGGTGATGTACAATTCTTTGATTTAAAACTTGTTTTAAAGGGTGATATAAGTATCAATTATGGCTCTTTTATCCAAAACATTGTTAATTTCTTGATGGTTGCCTTGTGTCTATTTTTGGTTGTTAAGACTATTAATGAATTAAGAAAAACTTTGATTCATGAAAAACCTAAGGAAAAAGAAGAACCAAAGCCTAGTGATGAACTTGTTGCCTTGAATAAGATAGTTGAGTTATTGGAAGATAAGAAATAAAAGAAGGTTGAAAACCGTATCACTAAAGTTTATAATTACGAAGTACGAAGATTAAGACACGATCCTATTATTGATGATATAGAGAGGCCATGGGCGGTGAAAATGGTCCTAGATAATATGATTACTACTTATGAGTTCCACTAATACTGGACGTTACTCGCGTTAAGAGATTAAGTTAGAAAATAAGGTGGTACCGCGTTATTTACGCCCTTGTATCACCTTTTTTTATTTTAGGAGGTTACAATGATTAACATTAAGGAAAACGAACACTTAAATACTTTGAACCACTCTTGTGCTCACTTACTAGCTCAAGCGGTGTCTCATTTATATCCAAATGCTAAATTTTGGGTAGGTCCTGTAATTGAAGAGGGTTTCTATTATGATATCGATTTAGGAGATGATGTTATTAAGACTGAAGATCTCGAAAAGATTGAAAAGGAAATGAAGAAGATTGCCAAGGATGGTAAGCGTATTGTAAGACATGAAATTTCTAAGGAAGAAGCTTTAGAAATGTTCAAGGATGATCCATATAAGATTGATTTAATCAATAGAATGGATGAAAATGAAACAACTATTTCATGTTATACACAAGGTGATTTTACAGATTTATGTAGAGGACCTCATGTTGATACAGTTAAGGAATTAAAGAATTTTAAACTAATTAAGCATTCTGGTGCTTATTGGAAAAATGATGCTAAGAATAAGATGCTTCAAAGAATTTATGGTGTATGTTTCGACAATAAGGAAGATTTAGAAGCTTACTTAAAGGAATTAGAAGAGGCTAAGGAAAGAGATCACCGTAAGATTGGCAAGGATTTAGAAATCTTTATGACTTCACCTTTAGTTGGTGCTGGTATGCCATTATGGTTACCAAATGGTTCTATTGTACGTAAACAACTTGAAAACTATATCTACAAGAAGGAACAAGCACTAGGCTATGACCATGTATATACTCCATGTGTTGGTACTAAGCAATTATATGTAACAAGTGGACACTGGGATCACTATCAAAAGAATATGTTCCCACTAATGAAGGTTGATGATGAAGAGTTCGTATTAAGACCTATGAACTGTCCTCACCACATGTTAGTTTATAAGAACAAGTTACATTCATATCGTGATCTTCCAGTTAGAATTGGTGAATTTGCCACTGACTTTAGATATGAAGCATCAGGTGCTGTTAAGGGTCTTGAAAGAGTTAGATGCATGTGTCAAAATGATGCTCACTTATTCGTAACTCCTGAACAAATTGGTGAAGAATTCAAGAGGGTAGTAGCTTTAATTCTTGATGTTTATAAAGACTTCGGTATTAAAGACTATAAGTTTAGATTATCTTTAAGAGATAAGGAAGATAAAGAAAAATACTTTGATGATGATGAAATGTGGGATAATGCAGAGAATAAGCTAAGAGAAGTATTAAATGAATTAGGTGTTGAATACTTTGAGGCTAAGGGCGAAGCTGCTTTCTATGGTCCTAAGTTAGACGTAGAAGTTAAGCCTGCTGTAGGTCCTGAAGTTACACTATCAACTTGTCAATTAGACTTCTTATTGCCTCGTAGATTTGAACTTAACTATATTGATTCAAATGGTGAAAAACAAGTTCCGGTAGTAATCCACAGAGCAATCTTTGGTACTTTTGATAGATTTACCGCCTTCATTATTGAAGAAACAAAGGGCGCATTCCCATTGTGGTTGGCTCCAAGTCAAATCGTAATTGTTCCAGTAAATAGTGAAATCCATGCTGACTATGCATATAAGATTAAGGAAGCATTAGCTAGTGAAGGATTTAGAGTGGAAGTAGATGCTCGTAATGAAAAACTAGGTTATAGAATTAGAGAAGCACAACTTAAGAAGATTCCAGTAGAAATCGTTGTAGGTGATGGTGAAATCGCTGAAGGTAGTGTTAATATTAGAAGATTTGGTGTTCAAGGTAATACTTCAATGAAACTTGAAGACGCTATTGCTTTATTCAAAGACGAAGTTAAAAAGTTTACATGTTAAAGAAAGTAACATTGGTACTACTTCTATTACTTCTATGTGCTTGTAGACCAAGCGTTGTAGAAAATAGTAACGGTGATAATTTTAATATCTTATCTCTACAATCAGCTTCATTATCGTTATTGTGTTTTAAAGAAGATGAACACAATATTGAGATTACTAGTGATGTGAATACATTAAGTGAAGCTTTTGATAAGGATGAGAGAGATATTATAATTGCACCCGTTAATATAGGAGTTAAGAAGTGTCTTGAGAATGATAATTATAAATTATTAGCTATCTTAGCTCATTCTCATTACTATATTTGTTCTACTGATGAATCTTTCAATAAAGGTGATGTAGGAGTTTATGGCGAAAAAACGGTTCTAGGTGGTGTTTTAAATGCTCTGAGTGCTAATCTTTCTAAATATAACTTTATCTATTATGATAGTGTTCAAGCCTTAAAAGATGACTTGAACAATGGTGTAATCAATTCAGCTGTTTTAAGCGAAATTGATTATAATGATTTCAATAATTATCAAGATTTAAAATTTTATAAGATTGAAGAAATCAATAATGTCTATCAAAAAGAATATAGTTATAGTGATTTTCCTACCTATGGTCTATTTATAAAGGATGATGTTCTTAAAAATAGACAAAATGATTTATCTAATTTTATTAGAATTGTTAGAACTAGTATTAATTCTTATAAGAATGATAAGACAACATTTAATAAAGTTTTAGAGAATGCTGATTTGGAAAGACTAGGTTTCAATAATCCAAGCCTTATCTCTGAAAGTTATAATTATTGTGGAATATGTTTTGAATATGCCATCAATGAATATGAAAGTCTAAAGACTCTATTGTCTTGTATGGATATCGAATTATCTGAAAGGGTAATCGTTCAATAAGTAAATAAGCCGACAAATTTAATAAGTCGGCTTTTATAAACTCTATTAATATTTATATTAAAAGGATGGTTTAACCATCCTTATAGCTTATTTGTTTACTTCGTTTCTTAAGAATTCAATTGCTTCATCAATTGTAAGTTCTTGAACATCATCACAACCACGCTTCTTTAATTCGACGATGCCTTCACCAATTCGCTTACCAACTGTAATACGATAAGGGATACCAATTAGTTCAGAGTCATTAAACTTGATACCAGGTCTTTCGTTTCTATCATCTAGAATTGTTTCAACACCAGCTGCATTTAACTTATCATATAGTTCATTACCCTTAGCAACCTGTGTTTCATCTTTCATTGACATGATAAGAACGATACAGTGATATGGAGCAATGTTTAGTGGCCATACAATACCTTTTTCATCATTGTTTTGTTCAACAACAGCAGCAATTGTTCTGCCAACACCAATACCATAAGAACCCATCCAAACATCTTCTTGTTTGTTGTCCTTGTTTAAGTAAGATAGGTCAAGAGCCTTTGAATACTTAGTACCAAGTTTGAATGTATTACCAACTTCAATACCCTTAGTCATCTTAAGTGGCTTACCACACACTGGACAAATATCTCCTTCCATTACATTAGAGATATCCGCAACCATATCAACCTTAATATCACCAGGATTAGCATTCATCAAGTGATATCCGTCTTTATTAGCACCACATACGAAGTTATGCATATTCATTACTTCATTATCAACAATCATCTTAGCATTTAAACCAATTGGACCTGTAAAACCAGGTACTGCATTAGAGGTTGCGATTAGGGCATCGTCCGCAAAGTTAACTTCACTACAGCCTAATAACTTACAAACCTTAGTTTCATTTAATTCACGATCACCTCTAATGAATAAAACAACTAGTTCATCCTTAATATTCATAAGTAAAGCTTTAACTGATTTTTTAGGATCAACATTTAAGAAAGTACATACTTCTTCAATTGACTTACAATCAGGTGTAGCTACTTCAGTTAACTCAAGTGGTGCTTCAAGAGATTCTTTAGTAACAAGTTGAGCTACTTCTTCATTACTAGAATAGCCACAATCACAATAGATAACACTATCTTCACCAACTGGTGTAATAGCTTGGAACTCTTCTGACAACAAACCACCCATGATACCTGTATCAGCTTTTACAATACGATAATCAAGACCAATTTCATCAAATATCGCCTTATAAGCGTCAAACATTTTCTTATAAGCAACATCTAAGCCTTGTTCATCTCTGTCAAAAGAATAAGCATCTTTCATCACAAATTCTTTAACTCTAATTAGACCAAAACGAGCTCTAGGTTCATCACGGAACTTAGTTTGAATTTGATATAGGTTAAATGGCATGTCCTTATATGATCTAATCATTGACTTACTTGCGAAGGCAAATAATTCTTCATGAGTTGGACCTAGTACCATGTCCTTACCAGTACGATCTTTTAGCTTGAAGATAGAAGGGCCAAAACCTTGTAATCTTCCTGAATTTTCATAGTATTCACTGGCAATTAACGCTGGCATCTTAACTTCTTGGCTACCAGCATTGTTCATATGCTTTCTAATGATTTTTTCTACTTTATCTTGTACTCTTAATCCTAAAGGAAGCATCATATAAATTCCGGCAGATGTTTTCTTGATATAACCGGCTTTTACAAGTAGATTTCCACTTTTTGAGTCTTCATCTCTTGCGTCTTCTCTTAATGTAAAAAAATAAGAATCTTTTAATTTCATGACGTAAACTCCTAACTTTAACAATTTTATCATAGTTAGCCCCTAAAAATGTGGTATATTAGATAAAAATAAAGGGGCAGGTATGGCAAAATTTTTTAAAGAAGAATCTAGAACATTTAACGAATACTTACTAGTACCAGGTTTATCTACAAGAGAAAACACTCCTAGTAATGTTGATCTTACAACACCTTTAGTTAGGTTTAAAAAAGGTGAAGAAAGTACAATCAAGCTAAAGCTTCCAATGATAAGCGCAATCATGCAGTCAGTATCAAATGATACTATGGCTATTGCTTTGGCAAAAGAGGGCGGTGTCAGCTTCATTTATGGTTCTCAAACTATTGAGCAACAAGCTGAAATGGTTAGAAAAGTAAAGACTCATAAGGCTGGTTTTGTAATTTCTGACTCAAATGTTAAGCCTGAAAATACTATCGCTGAACTATTAGAAGTAATTGAAAGAACAGGACATTCTACTGTGGCAGTTACTGATGATGGTAAGAATCATGGTATTTTAAAAGGTATTATCACATCTAGAGACTATCGTTTAGGTAGAGTCTCATTAGATGATAAGGTAGAAAAATACATGACACCAATTGAAAAGTTGGTATGTGGTCATGTTTCACTTACATTAAGTGAATGCAACGATTTAATCTGGGATAACAAGTTAAATAGTTTACCTATCTTAGATGATGAAAAGCGTTTAGTTTACTTAGTATTTAGAAAAGACTATGAAGCTCATAAGGAACATCCAAACGAACTATTAGATGAACACAAGAGATTTATTGTTGGTGCTGGTATCAATACAAGAGACTATGAAGAAAGAGTTCCAGCACTAGTTGAAGCTGGTGTTGACGTATTATGTATTGACTCTTCAGAAGGTTTTACTGAATACCAAAAGGATACAATTGCTTGGATTCATGAAAAGTATGATGGTAGAGTTAAAGTTGGTGCTGGTAATATTGTTGATGAAGATGGTTTCCGTTTCTTAGCTGATGCAGGTGCTGACTTCATTAAGATTGGTATCGGTGGTGGTTCTATTTGTATCACAAGAGAAACAAAGGGTATCGGTAGAGGTCAAGCTACAGCTGTTATTGAGGTTGCTAAGGCAAGAGATGCATACTTTGAAGAAACTGGTATTTATGTACCAATATGTTCAGATGGTGGTATCGTTTATGACCATCATATTTCGTTAGCTCTTGCGATGGGTGCTGACTTTGTAATGTTAGGCAGATACTTCTCTCGTTTTGAAGAATCTCCAACTAATAAGATTATGTTAAATGGCTCTTACTATAAGGAATACTGGGGTGAAGGTTCAAATCGTGCTAGAAACTGGCAAAGATATGATGTTGGTCAAAAGTCTGGTATGTCTTTCGAAGAAGGTGTTGACTCTTATGTACCTTATGCAGGTTATTTAAGAGATAATGTTAGGGTTACTACTGCTAAGATTAAGTCTACTATGTCTAACTGTGGTGCTAATAACTTAACTGAATTTAGAGATAAGGCTCGCTTAACTCTTGTATCAAGCACTTCTATTGTTGAGGGTGGTGCCCATGATGTTGTGGTTAAGAAGAACTCTAATGGTCAAGGTAACTTTTAAGAATAATTGATTTATAGAAGTTGTATGTTTTAATATGTACAACTTTTTTAATTAAAGATAGAGGAAATTTTATGTTAAGAAACAGTAGTATTTATCAAGTATTTGTCAGAAATTATAAGGGTGAAGGTAAGTTTAAAGATTTAATTAACGATATTAAAAGAATAAGCGATATGGGCTTTGAATATTTATATCTATGTCCTATTCATCCGATTGGTAAGGTTAATAGAAAGGGTACTTTAGGTTCTCCTTATGCCATTAGTGATTATTATAAAATCAATGATGAATATGGTGATATGGAAGATTTTGATGATTTAGTTAAAGAGTGCCACAATAATAATTTAAAGATAATGATTGATATCGTTATTAATCATAGTTCTCCTGATTGTGTTTTTACTTTAACTAATCCTGAATTCTATTATCGAAATAATGAAGGCAATTTTGGCAATCGTGTAGCTGATTGGACTGATGTCATTGACTTTAATTATGATAATAAAGCTTTAAGAGAAGAAATGATTAAGATGTTGTCATTTTGGGCTAATAAGGGTGTTGATGGTTTTAGATGTGATGTTGCATCACTTGTTCCATCTGACTTTTGGTTAGAGGCAAAAGAAGCTATAAGTAAGATAAATAAAGACTTTGTATGGCTAGGTGAAAGTGTTGAATTTGAATTCATCGAGGCGATTAGAAAACTTAGCTTTAAAGCCTTTACTGATTACGAATTATTTGAAGCCTTTGATATGTTGTATAGCTATGATATTAAGTCTTTTATTAATGATGCCTTTATTAATGAAAAGAATTTAAATATCTTGGCCAGAATGATTAATTATCAAAATTCTGAGTTTAAATTAAATAATCTAAAAGTTAAATATCTAGAAAATCATGATAATGAAAGAATCTATACTTTATTAAAGAAGAATAAGAATAAAGTATTAAATTATTTAGCTTTCATTTTTCTACAAAGAGGTGTTCCTTTTGTCTATGCAGGACAGGAAGCGTGGTGTGAACATAAACCGACTTTATTTGATAAGGATATGCTAGATTGGTCTAATTATGATGAAACTTATGTTGAACTAATTAAGAAACTTAATTCTTTAAGAAAATTAGATATCTTTAAAGATGAAACATATTGCCATGTAGGTGAACATGAAGATTATTTCGATGTGACCTTATGTAGTGAAAAAGAAGAATATTATGGTATCTATAATGTCTTGGACTTAAAAGATAAAATGAAGACTGAATTAAATGATGGAACTTATATTAATTTGATTGATGATAAGGAAGTTATAATCACAAATACTGAAGTAGATTCTTCTTGTTTACCATTGTTTGTAAGAGTTAAATGATTGAGTACTTAAGTACTCAATTTTTAATATTTAGGGTAGGAATTTTATCATTTATCGGCAACTATATTATGAAAGGAGAAGACGATATCTAGAAAATGTTGCAAATACACTTGAAAAGTGATAAAAAATAAGTGTATATGCAACAAAAAAAGAATTATAAACAACAAATAAAAGAATATGTAAATACTTCTGGAGGTATCATAACATCTAAATATTGTAGAGAACATAATATTCCTACTATATATCTTAATCGTTTAGTAGAAGAAGGTTTTTTGTTTAAAGCTAGAAAAGGCATTTATCTTACAAAAGACGGTGATTATGATGAATTTTATTTTTTTCAGCTACAGTATCCTAAAGCTATATATTCTTACAATACCGCTCTTTATTTTATTGATAAAACAGATAAGTTGCCTAATATTGTTGATGTTACTGTATATAATGGCTATAAATTTAAT
This sequence comes from uncultured Solobacterium sp., assembly GCA_900546285.1. Classification (GTDB taxonomy): domain Bacteria; phylum Bacillota_I; class Bacilli_A; order Erysipelotrichales; family Erysipelotrichaceae; genus Colivicinus. The sequence goes on from URCJ01000017.1 coordinate 26,478, forward strand.
AAAAAAATTAGGAATGTTGATATTCATTATGTTGATAAAAAAACATATGACATTGGCATTGTAGAAGTTAAAACCTCATATGGTAATGTAGTTAAAGCTTATTCATTAGAAAGAGTGCTTTGCGATTTTCTTGTACATAAAAAAGAAATGGATATAGAAGATTATTTAAAACTTGTTCAATCATATATATTTGATAAGAATAAGGATGTTAGTTCTTTTTATTGTTTAATCCACAAAATGGGAGTTGTTGATAAAATTGTAGATGTCGTCCAAATAATGTGTGAATAAAGATAAATTAACTTATTTATGCCACAAAATCAGTGAGGACAATAATATCTCTTTTAATGATGTTATGCCTTATTATTTTATGGAAAGTGTTTTAAAGAAGATTTCCAATAGTAGATACCATGATAATTTCGTCTATAAAGGTGGATATTTGCTTTCTTGCATCCTAGGAATTGATTCTAGAACTACTAAAGACATTGATTTATTAATTGAATGTTTTAAACTCGAAAGTGATGTTATTTATAAATTATTTCATGAAATATTAAACCCTTTGCCAAGTGATGAAATTGATTACCAAATAGTTGGAGTTGATTCTATTAAAGAAAATGATATATATGGGGGCTTTAGAGTTTCCATAATGTGCAAAACTTATAATATTAAGCAAAAAGTATCTATTGATATCGCCACAGGAGATGTGATTACACCATTTCCTATTGATTATAGATACAAAAGTATATTTGATAATAATGAGATAAAAATAAAAACATATAATCTAGAAACAATTTTAGCTGAAAAAGTTCAGACTATTTACGAAAAAGGACTTATTAATAGTAGGAACAAAGATTTTTATGATCTTTATATCATTTATAAACTAAAGCTGGATGAAATTGATGTTGAAGTTTTTAAGGAAGCGTGTATTTCTACATTTGCCTACAGGAATACAAAATTGGATTTTAATGAAATAATTGTTTTATTGAAAAACATTAAAACCAACAATCAATTTAATAGTCGTTGGCAATCTTATGCTTTAAAGAACACATACACAAGCGATTTAACGTTTGATGAAGTAATAGATTGTGCTATTAAATTAATCATGATAATCATAGACAATTGATTATGAAGGTGATGATGAAATTCCAAAAATTTCATGGTTTGTTTAAAATGAAAAGAGAATGACATAGTTGCATTCTCTTATTTGTTTTCAATCTTCTTATAATTCGCAAAGTGAAGCTTTGCTACATCATTAAGTCTATCCTTACCATACTTTTGGATAAAGATAAGGGCATCGTTATCTACTTTTTCATCAGCGCCCTTATGGAAAGTCATCTTATATTTGCGTTCCATTTCGGATATCTTCGTTAAAAAAGCGAATCTCGCGATTACTGATGCAGCAGCAACCGCAGGATATTTTGATTCAGCCTTAGTTTCAAATACTAAATCATGATAAACTTCAGCGTCTTCTCTTAAATATGAATAATAAAGATTCTCAGGCGCAAATTGATCAACATAGGCAACCTTAGGAATGGTATATCCTTTCTTTAAAAGATTGATATAAGCCTTATTATGTAATTTAGCCTTAATCGCATTCAAATTGTAATGATCATGAACAGTGTTATATTGTTTATTCTCAAGAATCAATAAAGAATGCTTCAATTCTTTCATTAAAGTAGGACCAACTTTAATTATATGTTCATCAGTTAATTGTTTACTATCAGTGATATGTAACTTATCTAACAAAGGAAATTGATCTTCTTCTACAATACAAGCACAAACACAAACTGGTCCAAAGAAGTCTCCTGTACCCACTTCATCAGAACCTGCTTGTCTACATACTTTCTTTTCAATAAAGTCTTGAGCATAAAAAAGGGCATCACTACCTTGGAATACTACTTTATCATTAGTATAAATAGAAATAGTAAGGCCTTCTCTACTTATAAAAGTATCAATATATTCATTTTTAGATGGTTTGATATCATCTTTAAAAGTTTCTTTAATCTTGTTAATCTTATCTTTTGGTAATTTTAGTGAAATTGTGTTCATATAAATAGTTTAACACAAACAAAAATATCCTTTATACTATAGATATGGTTATTTCAAGTGCATATTTTACATATTTAAACCTAGCCTTAATTATCCTATACCTAGCATTTGTAGTTATCGGATATAAGAATGGTTTAATCTTACAAATCGTTGATTTGGTATACAACATACTAGCTCTATTTATTGGCTACTTCTTAGCTCCAATACTAGCTAGTCATTTTCCTATTGTGAAACTAGATGAAGCCTATATGGCCTTAAAACTAAATGTTTTAATGGATACTCTTATCTATATGATAATCGTCTTTATCTTATTAAAACTACTTTATCTAATTATTAAACCTTTGTTTGGCTTTGTCTCAAAGATTCCTTTGATTGGCTTTGTCAATGATATTGGTGGTGCCTTAATGGGCATTGTTAATGCGACTATTGTGGTTTTATTGTTCTGTATGTTGTTAAACACACCTTTATTTAAAAATGGAAATGAAGTAAAAGAAAAAACATATTTAAAGACTATTAATGGTTTATCTTACAAGGCTTTAGAATTTTCAATGGATCATTTTGACTTTCAAAAAGAATTCAAAGACTTTGATATAGATAAGACAAGAATGGCCTTTGACAAGTGGTTAGAAGAACAAGGTGTTTTTGATGAATAATTATAATCATTTAGACTTAGATAAGGTTAAAGATTTAGTTTGCCAATATACTAGTATTAAACAAGCAAGTTACTATATTCAAAATGAAGAAATTATCTTTAATCCTCTAGTAATTAAATCAAAACTTAAGGATAGTGAAGAAGCTTTAAATTTATTAAAAAAAGACTTTTATTTATCTTTTGATGGCATTGTTGATATTGGTGATATCTTAGTAAAGGCTTCTAAAGATATTTGTTTAGATGGATATGAATTAGCCAATGTTTTAACATTCTCTAATCATTGTCTAAGAATCAAAAATAGAATGAGTAGTCTAAGTGATGACTTAAATATTAAGGGTTATAGTGAATCTTTATTCATAGATGAAAACTTAATCAAAAGAATTGATAAGGTAGTGGATATTAATGGCAACATCAAAGAAGATGCTAGTCCTAAGCTTAAGTCTATCTTTGAATCTATTAATAGAAACAGTGATCGCATTAGAAGTGCTTGTGCTACATTTGTGACAAGACATTCATCTTCTTTACAAGAAAATAATGTTTTTACTAGAAATGATAGAATAGTTTTCTTATTGAAGAATTCAGATAAACATAAATTCAAAGGCTTCCAATATGGCACTAGTGCTTCTGGCTTAGCCACTTATGTAGAACCTGAAGAATTTGTAGAATTAAATAATAAGACTCTTGCTTTAGAAAATGAAAAGTTAGAAGAAGTTAATAGAATACTAAGAGAATTATCTTATTTTGTAGGCAAGGTAGCTTCTTTATACCAATTTAATTTTGATTCATTGGTTAAATTAGATGTGATCTTCGCTAAGGCTGAATATGGTTTTTATAATTCAGGCTGTGTAGCTAGTATCAACTATGACCATAATCTATATATCAAAGACATAGCTCATCCTCTAATTGATTCAAAGAAGGTGGTCTTAAATACTTATACTTTAAGTAATCCATATAGAGGAATTGTAATATCTGGTACCAATACTGGTGGTAAGACCGTTGGATTAAAGTTAATTGGTCTATCTGTTTTAATGTCATATCTAGGTATTCCCGTACTAGCTAGTAAGGCTGATATACCTTTCTATGAAAATGTCTATATTGATATCGATGATAATCAATCAATCACTAATGCCTTGAGTACTTTTAGTGCCCATATTTCAAATATTAATAATATTTTAAATAGAGCCAATGAAAATTCTTTAATCTTGATTGATGAACTTATTTCAGGTACCGATCCTAAAGAAGCTCAGGCTATCTCTTTAGCTATTTTAAAGGAAATCTTAAAATCTAAGGCTTACTTTGTCATTACGACCCACTATGATGATATTAAGGAGTTTGCCTATAACGAAGAATCTATTTTGTTAAGTTCTGTTGGTTTTGATATGGAAAAGTTAAAGCCAACTTATAAATATATTGAAAATTCTATTGGTGTATCTAATGCGATTGATATTGCCTCACGTTATTTCGATAATCAAAGACTGATTGAGGATGCCAAGGATTATTTGAAGCTTAATCAATCTAAACAAGAAGAATTAATCGAAAGATTGGCTAAGGAAATAGCGGAGAATGAATCTATTAAGAAGACTTTAAGTGAGGAACTTGAGAAGAACAGATTACTACAAAGTGAACTTAATACAAAGATAGCTGAATTTGAGAAAGAAAAAGATATTATAAGAGAAAAATATCATAAGGAATTAAATGACTATATCGAAAAGATAAAGGAAGAAGCTTATGATAAGTTAGAAAGTATCAAAGATAAGGAAGATGAAAAAATTATCCATGAGATTAGTAATTTAAAGAAGAATACTTCAAAGATTGAAAAGAAACCGGTAGTTTTTGAAGTTGGCGATCTTGTTAGAATTGGCGAATCTAATGGTGTTGGTGATATTGTTGAATTAAATGGCAAAAATGTAAGTGTCAATGTAAGAGGTATGATTATTAAGACTAAGACTAATAATCTAACTAAGTTGCCTAAGAAACAAGTCAAGAAAGAATATGTGCCAAGACAGAGAATGGAGAGAGTAAAAAGAGAAATCAACTTAGTAGGTGAAAGAGTTGAAGATGCTTTAGCCTTACTTGATCCATACTTAGATAGTGCCTTTGGCTCAGGACTAAGCGAAGTTAAGGTCATCCATGGTGCTGGTACTGGACAACTTAGAAATGGTATTCGTGAGCATCTTAAGAAGAATAAGATTGTCAAGGAATTTGGTAATGGTGATATATATGATGGTGGTGGTAATGTCACTATCGTTAAGTTTAAGAAATAATGGATATTAAGGATAAATTAAAGACCCTACCTTTAAAACCAGGATGTTATCTGATGAAAGACAAGGATGGTAAGGTCATCTATGTTGGGAAAGCTATTAATTTAAAGAATCGTGTGAATTCTTATTTTAGGGGTGCTCATGATTATAAGACTACAAAATTAGTTAAGAATATCGTTGATTTTGACTATATTGTCGTTAATAGTGAGAAGGAAGCTTTAATACTAGAATATAACTTAATCAAAAAGTATGATCCTTACTACAATATTGTCTTTAAGGATGATAAGTCATATCCTTATATTCTTTTAAAAGATGGTGATATACCTTGTGTTGAAGTAATTAGACTTAAGAAGAATAATCGTAAATATAAGGGTAGACTATTTGGTCCTTATCCTGATATTGGAGCTGCTAGAAATACAGTAGCTTTGATTAATAGACTATATCCTACAAGAAAGTGTAAGAATTTAGGTAGTGAACTATGTCTTTATTATCATATTAACCAATGTCTTGGTTATTGTGTTAAAGATTATGATAGAGAAGCTTGCTTAAAGACAAAGAAAGATATCATTTCTTTTCTTCAAGGTGATACTAAGGATATCGTTAATGACTTAAAAGAGAAGATGAATAAGGCTAGTGAACAACTAGATTTTAAGAGCGCCATTATTTATCGTGACTTAATTAATGATATTAATGTATCTGTTAGTAAACAAGTAATTGAACTTCATGAAAAAGAAAGTTTTGATGTCTTTAATTATTTTTTCTTAGATGGCTATATTGCGATAACGGGTTTAAATATCAGAAATGGTATTCTTTTAGGCAGTGATAAGATGCTAGATTATCTTGTTGGTGACCCCGAAAATTATGTTTCTAGCTATATTTATCAATATTATCAAATTAATCAGTCAGTCAAAACCTTATATGTTCCTGAAAACTTATTGGGCTATTTACAAGGCTTAGATGGAATAGAAGTATTAAGTGTTACAAAGGGTAAGCGTAATCAACTATTACAACGTGCTTTAAGTAATAGTGAAGAGGCTTTAAGACAAAACAAGGCTATCTTAACCTCTAAGGAAGTATATTACGATAGTATTAGTAAGGAATTTGAACGTATTTTTGATAAGAAAATAAATAGAATTGAACTATTCGATAACTCTCATTTAGCAGGTACTAATACAGTAGCGGCCATGGTTGTTTATAAAAACTTTAAACCTTCTAAAAAAGATTATCGATTATTTAAGTTGCAAGAGGGTGCTGATGATTTAAAGTCGATGAAGGAAGTAATCTATCGAAGATACTTTAGGGTCTTGAAAGATGATTTAGAAAGACCTGATTTAATCATTGTTGATGGGGCGATGATTCAAATAGAAGCTGCTAAAGAGATTTTAGAATCTTTAGATTTAGATATCACACTATGTGGTTTGGGCAAGGATGATAGTCATAATACCGCTTATTTGATGAATTCTAACTATGAAAAGATTGATATCAGTCCTGACAGTAATGTTTTCTTCTTTTTAGCAAATGCTCAAGATGAGGTCCATCGTTTTGCGATTACTTATCATAAGAAATTACGTAATAAGAATACTTATAAATCTATCTTAGATGATATTGAAGGCTTGGGCCCTAAGACTAGGTTGAAGTTATTGAAACAGTATAAGACTATCTCTAACTTAAGGGAACAATCTCTTGAAGAATTAAAATCAGTTTTAAACGCCAAGGTGGCTGAAAGATTGTATAATAAGTTACACGATGATAAAGAATCTTAATGAAACACTATCACTTCTTGTCTTAATTATTATGTGCCTGTTCATGTTGAAGGTTGGATTGGGTATGATTTTTTCATCTCATTTAACAGGTACGGCAAGAGGTAATTTCGAATTACTTAAGAAGTATAGTGAAAATGATGAGGAATAATGGATACCATAACGATATTATTACTAATTTTAGTTATATTTTTACTTGCGGCAGTTTTTGCGATAATTATTTATCTTTTAAGAAATAATAAAAGAAATGATCATTTAAGAGATGATCTTTTAATCATTACTAATCAAATTAATAATGTAAAAGATAGTACAACTGATCGCTTATTACAAATCGAGGAACATCTAACAAATAATATTATTAAGACAAGCGAGATAACTAATAATACTTTTAATCAAATAAATGAAAGACTTATTAAGATTGATGATAATCAAAAGGCCTTAGATGACTTATCTACTAATATCATTTCTTTAAAGGATGTGATGGTTGATAAGAAGACTCGTGGTGCCTATGGTGAGGTTGAACTATATAGTATTCTTGAACAAGCCTTTGGAACTGATAAGCATTTCTATGATAAACAAGTAACACTACCTAATGGTAGTAGGGTGGATGCCCTGGTTCATGGTTTTGGTTCTTTAGAAGATATTTGTATCGACTCTAAGTTTCCCTTAGAAAATTATCGAAGAATGTATGATAAGGATTTATCACAACTTGAAAAAGATAAGGCTAAGAATAGCTTTAAGGCTGATGTTAGTAAGCATTTAAATGATATTAGTTCTAAATATATTATTCCAGGTAGCACCGCACCGATGGCTTATATGTTTGTACCATCAGAGGCTATCTTCTCAGAGATTTATGGAAACTTTCCTGAATTAATTGATAAGGCTTATGAATTAAAAGTTTATGTTGTCTCACCGACTACTTTAATGGCCTATATAACGGCTATTAAAAGTATTTATCTAGGTATTAAGAAAAATGAGAAGGCTAAGGAAATCGAAAGATTATTGTTGGATCTATCGGTAGAGTTTACAAGGTTAAAGGATAGGAGTGAGACTTTGCAAAGGGATTTTGAAAGAATAATTCCGGATTTTGAGAAGATGTTTGTGACGGAAAATAAAATAATTAAGCGTTTTGCGGCAATTGAAAAGGGAGATATTGAAAATGATTAAGAAGTATTTTGATAAACAACTATTTATAATGTCCATTGTGAGTGCCTTGGTATATTCCTTTGGCATTGCGAACTTTTCAATTCCGGCTAAGCTGTATCCAAGTGGTTTCTCTGGAATCTCACGTATCGTATCTGACTTATTAGGCGACTTCTTTCATATTAATATTTCTTATTCAATTTTATATTTAACTCTAAATTTTATTGTAGTTATTTTTGTATTTACTAAATTAGGTAGAAAGTTTACTATCTATTCAACTATTCAATTCTTAATGGTATCTTTCTTTACTTCTTTCTTTAAACAAATTATTTTTATCAATGAAGAAATCTTAATGGCAATTTTTGGTGGTTTGATTAATGGTTTAGGTGTAGGTCTTGCCTTATCTAATAATTTCTCAACGGCTGGTTTTGATTTTGTCAGTGTCTTCTTTGCGACTAAATATAAAAAAGATGTATGGAACTACATCTTTGGCGTTAATATTATCATCTTATTAATGGCTGGTTTGATCTATGGCTGGGATAGAGCTCTATACTCAATAATCTTCCAATTTACAAGTACTCAGGTAATCAAGTCTTTCCATAAAAGATATACTCATAAGACACTTACTATCGTCACAAAGTATCCAGAGGAAGTATCTAATGCCATCTTAAAGAGTATTAGACATGGTATTACCGAAATTCATGCGACTGGTTTTTATTCTAAGCAAGATACAACTATTCTTTATTCGATTGTTAACTCTTTCCAAGCTAAAGAGGTTGTAAAAATTGTACTAGAAACCGATCCTCATGCCTTTATCAATGTTCAAAAGTCTGAGGCAATATTTGGCAATTACTATCAAAAACCATTAGATTAATAAAAGCTCCGCGAGGAGCTTTTGTATTTAATATTTAATTTCTAATCCTACTTGTTTCTTAACATTAGCAAGTGTTTCATGCGCAATCTTTTCAGCCTTTTTAGCACCTTCTTCTAATACTTTTTCAAGTGTATGAGAAGCTAGGATTTCATTATATCTGGTTTGAATCTTTTCAAGCTCTGCACATACAACGTCAGCTACATAACCTTTAAGCTTTCCATATCCTTGATCATGGAATTCTAAGACAATATCTTCCATTGAACGATTAGTTAATGAAGAAGCGATTTCAATTAAGTTATATAGACCAGGTTGGTTTTCCTTATCTAATTGAATAACACCAACTGAATCGGTTACAGCAGACATAATCTTCTTTCTTGCAACTTTTAAATCATCTAATAAATAGATACAGCCCTTATTTGTTTCATCTGACTTAGACATCTTCTTACTAGGATCTTGTAAAGACATGATACGAGCTCCAACTTTGGCAACAAGAGGTTCTGGTACTGTGAAAGTCTTAGAATACTTGTTGTTGAAGCGGATTGCTAAATCTCTTGTAAGTTCAACGTGTTGTTTCTGGTCTTCACCAACCGGAACATAGTCGGCATTATATAGAAGAATATCAGCAGCCATAAGACATGGATAAGTATATAGACCAGCAGTCAAATTCTTTTCACCCTTTGCTGTCTTATCTTTGAACTGTGTCATTCTATTTAGTTCACCTAAATAAGTGTTACATGCCATGATATAGCCAAGTTCTGCATGTTCATGAACATCTGTTTGTAAGAAGATAGTAGCTTTTTCAGGATCTAGACCACAAGCTAAATATAAAGCTACCGCATCTGTTAAATTCTTCTTTAATTGTTCTGGTTCTTGATACTCAGTGATGCAATGTAAGTTAGCAATAAAGACAATCATCTCATAGTCATCTTGATACTTAACAAAGTTTCTTAAGGCTCCAATATAGTTACCTAGAGTTAGTTGTCCTGTTGGCTTAATGCCTGATAACATTCTTTTCATAATTTTTACCATTAAGGCGCCTTTCTGTCGCCTTCACAAATACGCAACCAAA
>URCJ01000018.1 GCA_900546285.1 uncultured Solobacterium sp.
GGGTTCTGCTGACTTCTCACACTTCGTTGTTACTAAGGCTAATGAGACCTTGTGTGAGACCTCCCGGGATAAGGTCATATCTCTTTTATTCCATATATCTGCCACATTTACCAATAAGTATATATTTCTAATCCGCAGTCAATTGGACTTTGTGTTGTTTGGCACACTCATCCATACTTATCGGCCTCGCTTGTGGTTCGTGTTCCTCAGACCGGAACTTTGCCTCCATCTTCTTTCAGATTCTACCTCACGATAGACACCCTTGATATTGGCTAGTGGTTGACTACTGCGATGATAATCCCCACGATGGACTTTCACCATCTAGATATATGCCATGCCCGGCATACCAAAAAAGACAGGCATTTATATACCTGTCTATCAATCGAAAAAAAGTAGTAAGTCCTTCCTGCAACAGAAATCGCTTCTTATTGATATAAAGTATATAAATACATCAATAAGGGTGAAACCCTTCCGTATTCTCCAAATACGGTTCTTGTCTCCTAAACAAGTCTCGGTCTTTGACCCGGCATTCCGTAGCCTTAGCGCATTTCTTAGCGGTCAAAATTCTGTTACAGATTTGCAACGTTTTTATATTATTAAAAATAAAAATAAAATACAAGTAAAAAAATAAATTTTATTCAAATCTTCCTTATAGCTTTTAAATCGCTTGTACCTTATAATGTTCTTACAAAATAAAAGCGATTGTATGAAGGAGGAATATTATTAGAACCATTCACGGACATTTTTGTTTCAAATTTTTAGATTACACCTATAGAACCTATCTCTAGTAATTCTGTCGGTGCATTTTTTATGTAACGGACATGTCCATGTAATTAATTAAATGAGCAAACTTACGTATATCCATGGCTCAATAAACTAAATAGGAATACGACTATTAACATTTTTTCATATTATGTGGGAGGGGGAAATTAATGTTACAAACAAACGAAAAGACAAAGAAAATAGGAAATAATATTGGGATTGTATGTGCAATCGTCATTGTTGCCTTAACTTGCGTATTCGCAACAAGCGCTAATCGCAGAACATACTTCAGCTACAGATTCTTAACAAGCAACTATCAGGAACAATACAAAGGATTAAGTACTTTAAACGTATTAGATTCTCAAAAACAAGCTAATAAATTCTTTAAGAAAAGAGCTAAATCTTTATTATTAGAAAAGAAATACATGTCTGTAATCAACATGATCAGAAACGAAGCAAGATATGTAACATCATACAGCCAAAGTGTATATGGCTATGAATTCTTTGATAAAGAACTAGAAGAAATCTATAAAGAAGCTCAATACCAATATTCTGTAGAATGTATAAACAAAAACGAAGATATTGGTACAGCAGTAAAATTACTTATAAGCTTAGGTGACTATAAGGACAGCGCTAAGATAGTTGCAGAAATGGGCGAATAATTAAAGCGGGTAATAAACTGTAACCAGCGTATTACCCGCTTTTCTTAACTAATCATCAAGCTCAATAAACTTATTATTGACCTCAACATAATTGCCACCATCCATGTTCTTACGCACAAATGGCACTCCCTTACGCACATAGAAAGTATTATTCTCTATTAACGCATCAGGATTCTCAGAAGGACTAATAGTACCTCCTAAATCATCAAAGCTGACATTATTACGGAAAGTATTATGAATAGCTTCTTGTAGACAAAACATCACACAACCACCCTCATTTTGTCTACTATAGTTATATTCATAAATTGTTCCATCACCAGAATCAGCATCAAAAGCCATGCCATCCTGATTAAGCCTTGTATCACAAGCCTCATTATGAGTAAACAAAGCATCCTTACACTTCCAAGGCCAAATAGCAGCAGCCACCTTACCAGCCTTATCACCAGACTCACAATAAATCCTATCATTAATTTCCTGAGCAATAGAATCAGCCATATTATGTTCAACAAGAGGTCTTAGACAATACATAACTGTAATGCCATCACCACCAATATCCTTAACATAATTATCTCTGATAACTACATTTTCATGACCATATTCTAAGAAAGACTCTTCATTTAATTCAGCACCCATAAACTTATCATGAGCATAAGTATAACCTATCGCAATACCCCATCTACTTGTTTTATATAAGAAACATCTTTCAATCAAAACATCATTATAACGAGGTACTCCTGTTAATTCGACATTAGTAGGCTTAAAACAAGTCATATAAATACCACCATTATTCATATGCTTATCATAGACATTACCATTCACATCATGAATAAACAAATTACGCAAAGTGATACCACTTCTTACACCCTTGTCCTTGGCAACTACAGCCACACCAGTTCTATTTATCTTATCAATACATGAATAAGACTCACCTAAAATATTATCAGCCTTGTTAGAAATCTCTAAGTCTTCAACAGTAATATATTCAGCATCATACAACAAGACACTAGAAGACACATAACCCTTATAAACATGAGTCAATGAATCTAAAGGATTACCATAATCCTGATACCAAATGCCCTGTCCATTAGTTTCAATACAAGGTAATTCACCATCACCATAAGCACCAACAATAATAGGATTGCCCTTAGTACCACTATCTTTTATTTGAAGAAACTGATTAGAGAAGACACTTCCCCTTTCAAGTAAAACTTTATCACCTGGATTTAACTTTAAACCATTAATCTTAAATAAAGAATTAAAAGGACATTCAACAGACAAGCCATCATTTAAGTCACAACCATTAATAGAACTAACGTAATATGTCTTCGATAAGTTTGTCATATGCTTCCTCCCTTAATCTTTTCTCAATAATTTGACTTACTTCCTCAAAAGTAAAGAAATCACCATGATATCTTCCAAACAAATCATGATTCTTTTCATAGAAGTCTTTTCTTTGTTCCTCAGTAAAACTAGGACATAGCCCCGTCTTTTTAACCTCTTCAGTAGGCAAAACAAAATCCAATTTTAAACGAGTTAATTCATAAAAAAGATATGCTTCCTTAGACAAGTAATGCGGTCCATATTCATGATCACTATTGTTGTATTCACATCTTCTTTTTTCCAAAGCCTCAAACGAAGCATCCTCTAATAAACCCATTTTTTGAGCCAAAAAGAAGGCACCTTGGGCCTTCCTTAATATTTTTTGATCTAATGCCATTATTTAACAGCTCCTGTAATACCATTCGCAAAACTCTTCTGTAGACAAAGGAAGATAATTGCGGTTGGAAGCGTACAAATCAATACACCAAGCATCAACATACCATAGTCAACACTATAACCACTCTTTAAGTTAGCTACTAACATTGGCATTGTGATAGCCTTATTACTTTGTAAGATAATTGATGGCCATAAATAATTATTCCAAGCATTCATGAATGTTACAGTCATCGCAGCAGCATAAGTAGACTTCATAACAGGAACAAACATCTTAAAGAAAATTTGAAGCTCATTTAAGCCTTCAAGTCTTGCAGCCTCGATAATATCGCGAGGAAAAGAACGAGCTGCCTGTCTAAACAACATAATCAAGAATGGAGTAGATATTGCAGGTAAAGCTAACGCAATCCAAGTATTAACCAAACCCCACTTAACAAACATCTTAAATAATGGAATCATGATGGCAACAAACGGAAGCATCATCGACAACAACAAGATATTCATCAAAGTATCCTTACCCTTATCATGGTAAACTTCAAAACCATAACCAGCGATTGAACAAACAAGTAGCGCAATTAATGTAATAATAATCGCATTACGGAATGAATTAAACATTGCCAACTGTAGATTTTGCATACCAACCAAAGTCTTATAGTTCTCTAATAAATAAGTACCAGGAATTAATTTACCCCTTACTACATCAATACTACGGTTAGTAGCACCACACAACATGTAGTAAAGTGGAAATGCTGATAAGAAACTCGCAATGATTAATACTGCATAAGAAATAAATGATTTAAATTTAGTCACGCTTGTCACCCACTTTCATTTGAATAATTGATAGAACAGCCACCATAACTAGAATACTAACAGACAAAGCTGCCGCATAGTTAAACATAGGTGTCTCAACAAACGAAATATTATAAATATAATGAGCCAAAGTCATAGTAGACTTACCAGGACCACCTGCCGTTAAATTCATAGATTCATCGAACAATTGTAATGTACCCGAAGTAGACATAATTGCAGTCATTAAAATTGTTGGCTTCAACAAAGGAATAGTAATTCTTGTGAATTGTTGAAACGGTGTAGCTCCATCAATATAACTTGCATCATAAATGTCATAATCAATATTTTGAAGACCCGCTAAATAGAACACCATATTATAACCAGTCCATCTCCAAATTAAGGCAATAACAATTACCCAACGAGCAGGCCATGGACTCTCAAACCAGCTAACCGCATTTAATCCGATAGCTGTAAGTACTTGATTCACAATACCCTCTGGTGCAAACAAAGACTTAAAAATCATAGAATATGATACTAGTGAAGTTGCACACGGTATGAAAATCAAAGTACGGAATAAACCCTTACATTTAATTTTTGGACTATTAAGAAGTTGTGCAAGAATCAAAGCTAAAATAAGCATGATTGGCACTTGAACCAAAAAGTAAAAGAAGGTATTAAATAAACATTGTTGAAATGTCTTATCTTGGAAAATTCTAGCGTAGTTTGCAAATCCGGCGCTGACACCACCTGCCTTCTTGAAAGAAAGCATAATAGCTTGTGCCATTGGATAGAAACAAAATACGAATATTAAAATTGCTGCCGGCAACAAGAACGCCCAACCAGTAAGATTATACTTTCTTTCAAAAGAGAATTTTCTTTTCTTTCTTTCCATATATCCTCCTAAAACAGAACCGGGAAAACAATTCTGCCTTCCCGGTAACTATTGTTTTTAAAATTAATTAATTAAGCGCCAACCTTGAAATCAACTGTATTTTGAGCGTTTTGAATTTCAGTGTCAATATCAGCACCATTTACGATATTAGGCATGATTTCATTTAATGCAGTTCTGATATCAGAGAAGTATGCACCATAATCGATGCTTGGAACTTGTCCAGCGAATTCAACGATATCCTTATATACTGCTTGACCAGCATAGAAATCAGAAGTTTGATTATAAGTATCTGATTCAGCAGCAGGTAAGTAGCTTGCGAAAGCACCAGCATTTACTAGTAAATCATCATATAATTCAACACTACCAGCGAATGTAGACTTGATGAAATCAAATGCTAAATCTGTATTCTTGCAGTTTGAAGAAACAACCCAGCTAGCACCACCATTATTTGCATAGTTAGTAGCACCATCAATATCAGCGAACTTAGGCATATTAACGATAGCCCAATTTCCAGCTTGATCTTCAGCAGCTTGAATAGATGACATAATCCAGCAACCTTGGATAACACCAGCAGCCTTGCCAGTATTCATAGAAGCGATATATTGATCCCAGTCAGTGTAGTCAATCATGATACCCTTGTCGATTAATTCCTTATAAGTTTCAATAGCTTTCTTTAAAGCCTTGTTACCAACTAAATCAATCTTACCGTTAACCATTGGAGAAGCACCACAAGTTTGTAACATTTCGATAACAATTTCAGAACCACCTGAAGAAGTTAACATTGGAACACCATTAGCTGCAACTACCTTAGAAGCCTTTTCGATGAATTCAGGCCATGTAGTATCCTTGAAATCTTCAACAGTTAAACCAGCTTTTTCAACCATATCCTTACGAATAGCCATGATAGTAGCACCATTATCAAATGGTACGCCATAGTGCTTGCCATCAATTGTAGAGTCACCTAACTTACCACCAGAGAAGTTAGCGAAATCAATACCAGAATTGCTTAATTCAGTGAATACATTTGGATAGTTAGCAACCATCTTCTTGAATGTATAGTCTTGCATTAAGAACATATCAGGTAAAGTACTTAAATCACCAGCCTCAGCAGCAGTAATTAAAGCAGTTTCGATATCAGAGAAAACTTTTTCTTGGATATCTAACTTGAAGTTAGGATGATCCTTTTGGTATAACTTCTCAGCTTGCTTCATTGCATAAACATTGAAGTTAGGGTCCCAACACCATACAGTAAGTGTTTCGCTCTCAGTTTCGCCACCATTAGTAGCACCGCCATTGTCGTCAGTCTTACCACAACCAGTTAGTGTAAGCGCTAACATTGATACTACCAATAGCATCATCAATACTTTCTTTTTCATTTTGTCCTCCTTTATTAAAGTACTGTCTATAAAATATGAAAAACCCTTATGCTTTTCATAAGTTATCAAATTAATTATTCAACATCGTCTACCCAACGCATCTCACCTGGATTTAAGTCTAAACTATAGACACACTTACCACCGATATATACGTCAGTATGTTGTGCATCAACGGAATTATTAATTACTGCGATCTTCTTGCTCTTAGGGAAAACAGTAATCTCAGTATTCACATTAGTTACATAATAACGCTTCATCTCATCTTCCATGCCAGCAGCATAGTAAATAGCACGAAGCAGAATTCTACAGTTTTGAGGTGAATAAGGTAAACCAGCGAAATAAACACTATGACCCTTACCATATTCATTAACTACCATTTGGCTATACTCGCCATCCATCGCAAGAATTTGATAATTCTTACCCTGAGCATAAACACGGCTCATCCCTTCACCAAAATCGATATCACCGTCAATATCCTCTAAGATAAAATGATGATTATCCATTGTGTTATATTTATCGGTATTAAGTGAGAAACACATCTCACGATCACAACCCATTACATCTGATAATTGGAAGAATCTTCCTTGATGTTGATAAGCAGTAGGCTCGCCAACACCGATAAAACCACCACCATTATCAACGAAACGACGAATATTAGTAAGAACCTTCTCATCAATCCAGTTCTCACCACCACTAAAGGCAGTATATGCATCACCAACATTAATGATTACACCAATATCCTCAGGGATACCATTTCTAATATCATCAAAATTAATAAACTCAACATCAAAAGGCATACCACTTAAGCACTCAAGAACACCCTCGGCAGAATAAGTCTCTCTATGATAAATCGCATGATGAACTTGATTAGACATCCACTTTCTTAAGCCACCCCAGCAGTTTAAGATTGCAACCTTAAAAGGGGCCACATAAGAAGGTGTATCTTGCATATTCTCATGAATTTGACGGAACTCACCAACTACATTTTGGATTTCATCAATAAAACCTGGCCAATTAGTAGCTAACTTTAAGTAACCACCATATCCAATTCTATCAAGTGGTGAACGAAGAAGAGCACGTCTTGCCTTTCTCCAGTTATCCCTAGCTTCTTTAATAGGATCGCCGCCCTCACAGAAAACATCTGGGAAGAAATAAGGCAATAATCTACCCTCAGTATAATCAACACCCTTAATATCAGAAATCATTCTAAGAGTTACGCCACTACCAACAGAACCAACAACAGCATCCAAACCAATAGTTTTAAAATACTTGCCATAAGGCTCAGTACCAATCCAGTGGTCACCCAAGAACATCATAGCTTCCTTGCCATAAGAATGTACAATATCAACTAGTTCCTTAGCTAACTTACAAACTTCAATTTGTTGGAACTCAATAAAATCCTTAAATTCCTTACTAGGAATACGGAACATACTGTTGTGATAACCCTCATCAACAATAAATTCAGGACGGAACTTATAACCAGCCCACTCTTCAAACTTCTCTAGAATATATGGACTTACACTTGCACTATAACCAAACCATTCAACATACTTTTCTCTTTTTTGATCATCAAAAGTTAAAGTAAATTGATGGAAGAAAGTTGTAAATCTAACAACATCGATATGAGGATTAGCCTCACACCATCTCTTAAGCTTTTCCTTAACATACTTTTGAGTCTTAGGTTGTCTAACATCATAAGTCAATTGATGTGGAGCATCCTTCCAGTCATTAGTGATGAAATTATACATATGAACTGGATCCCAAATTAAGAAAGCTAAGAAACTTACTGTATATTCATGATATGGCTTAGTCTTAATCTCAACCTCACCTGTAGCCTCATCAAAAAACCAATCATCAACAGAAACGACATCACCAGTAGTTCTATCAATAACTTCCCACCAACGCTTTGGATCATCTAATGTATTAACCTTTAATTGCTCAGTATGAAAACCCTCCATTAAACGGATACGAAGACTCTCACCCCTAGCAGTAACACGATTGCTAATTAAGTATTCTTGTTGAATCTCATCTGGATTGTTCGTTGCCCATTCATTATCTTTTCTAGTTGTATAATAAGTCGCATATTTCTTACATGGTTCAGACAATAAAGCCTCAGGCATCTCTGTGCCATCACAATCTCTTAAAGCATCTGCACCCAAAAGGTTTTTAAGTCTTATTGTCTCTTCAACAATATCAACATCTGTCGGTAAAGTTAGTCTTCCAGCCATATGTGTCCCCCAAAAATATAAACTATTAATATCTACTCTTTAATTAAATTATATAGACTTTAGAATACTTAAGCTATTTATTTATTGCTCGGAATATTAGAAATATTGCTATTTAGTTATACAAAATCTATTATTTTTTAGATAAAATATACTCATGAGTACAGAGTTTTTCAATTTTGAAAGTATAGAGAATAATCACGAAGATTTTTTCTTACGCTATATTTCTATTTCCAAATTCGAAGAAGACTGGCACCCTTCATTCCACGCTCACCAATTTTCTGAAATATTCTACATTATAAAAGGTGAAGGAAAGTTCTATATCGAAAACGAAAAAATCTTTGTCAAAGAAGATGATGTTATCTTTATTAACCCAAATGTTGAGCATACTGAAAAACCATTAAAAAACAATCCAATGGAATATATTTGTTTCGGTGTAGATGGATTCTCCTTTGTCATGCAAGATGGAACCAAAGGCTATAACACTTATAATTATTCACATGATAAAAAATATTTTATAGATTTTGCAAAATTGATATTAAAAGAACTGAACGAAAAAAATTTAGGATATGAAAAAATCTGTTATGGACTGCTACAAAGTTTCTTAACTTATATCGCTAGAAAAGATAATCTATCGGTAATCAGCGAATCTACTCTACAAGCCTATAAGAAATGTTCTATCGCAAAAAGATATATTGATACTAACTATGCTAAAAACATTACACTAGAATCACTAGCTGAAATATCTCATGTCAACAAATTTTACCTAGCTCATTCTTTTACTAAATGTATTGGTCAATCACCAATCAACTATCTAACAAATAAAAGAATTGAAATGTGTAAAGAGCTATTAAGTTCATCAGATATGTCAGTGACCCAGATAGCTTCTAATGTTGGCTTTTCTTCACAATCGTATTTCTCACAAACATTTAAAAGTAAAACAGGAATGTCCCCCTTACAATATCGAAAGACATTCATGAAATAAACATTATTAAAGGCCACATATGTGGCCTTTATTTAATTAGAATTCTAGATTCTTTTCATCTTCCTTAGAGAATAAGTTAGCTACATTGCCTGAGAAAGTTAAATGAATTTCTTGACCAGCCAATTCAACCTTTCTACCCTCGGTAGGAACAATCGCAATAACATCTCTACCCAAAGCTGTAACATGTAGATGAACAGATGTACCCATAAGCTCACTTACATCAACCTTAGCCTTAATGCCCTTATCAGCTAAAACCATATGATCTGGTCTTACACCAAGAGTAATATCTTGTTCCTTGACGCCCTTAGCCTTAAGTCTATCTTGCTTTTCCTTAGACAATTCAAATTCTTGATCATCTACATCCACAAAATAAGAACCATTCTTAATAACTAACTTTGCGTCAAAGTAGTTCATTTGAGGAGTACCGATAAAGCCAGAAACAAACAAGTTAGCAGGATGATCAAATACTTCTTGAGGAGTACCGATTTGTTGAACAAAACCATCCTTCATAACCACAATTCTATCACCAAGAGTCATAGCCTCTACTTGGTCATGAGTTACATAAATGAAAGTAGTATTGATCTTTTGTCTTAATTTGATGATCTCAGCTCTCATTTGGTTTCTAAGCTTTGCATCCAAGTTTGATAGAGGTTCATCCATCAACAACACCTTAGGATTTCTTACAATAGCTCTACCAATGGCAACTCTTTGTCTTTGACCACCTGATAAGTTCTTTGGCTTACGATCTAAGTATTGAGTAATATCTAGAGTCTTTGCAGCCTCTTTTACCTTCTTATCAATTTCATCCTTTGGATACTTTTTAATAGTTAAAGGGAATGCAATATTATCATAAACAGTTAAATGTGGATAAAGCGCATAAGATTGGAAAACCATTGAAATATCTCTATCCTTTGGTTCAACATCATTACACAACTTGCCATCAATATAAAGTTCACCACCAGAAATATCTTCAAGACCCGCAACCATTCTAAGTGTAGTAGACTTACCACAACCTGATGGACCAACAAGAACGATGAATTCATTATCTTTAATATCAATATTGAAATCTTGAACAGCAACTACACCCTCATCAGTAATTTGAAGATTAGTAGGCTTCTTAGCTACATCCTTCTTCTTACCAAATAATCCCTTTTTATTTTCTTGAAGTGGATAAACCTTCTTAATATTCTTTAGAACAACCTCTGCCACAATTACGCCCTCCCATATGTATGTGTTAATTCTTTTAATTTTTCTTTAATCTCATCTGTGAAACAGCCATCACTAGCCATCCATTGCCAGTTTCTACCAACAGTACTAGGTGCATTCATTCTCGCGTTCTCATCAAGACCTAATAAATCTTGAGCTTGCACAATTGCTGTATCACACACGGTAGCCATAAGCTCTTTTATCATTGCCCAATTAAAGTCATCACCTTCTCTATATCTAATATATTCTTTACAGAAAGTCAATGCCTCAGGTGATAATTCCTTAGTCCAACCCATAACAGTTTGATTATCATGAGTACCTACATAAGCAATTTGATTCTTCTTTAGATTATAAGGAATATTATCATTTCCATTACTATCACGACTATCAAAGCCAAACTCTAAGACACCCATACCAGGATAAGTGCTATAAGCCAATAGGTCCTTAACATCATCATCCATATAACCCAAGTCTTCCGCAATAATATTAGAACCAACATGCTCTCTTATAGCCTTAACTAAAGCCTTGCCTGGGCCTCTTACCCACTTACCATCCTTGGCTGTAGTAGCACCATAATCAATAGTATAGTAAGCACTCAAGCCTCTAAAATGATCTATTCTCACATAGTCATAAATACTACATAAGTGTTTTAATCTTTTTACCCACCAAGCATAATCGGTATCTAAATGATGATCCCAATCATAAATAGGATTACCCCACAATTGACCATCAGCCGCAAAACCATCAGGTGGACAACCAGCAACCTTCTTAGGAACTAACTCTTCATCAACCAAGAACAATGAAGGATCAGAGAACACATCACATGAATCACTAGAAACATACAATGGGCAATCACCAATAATCTTAATTCCCTTAGAATTTGCATACTTTTTTAATTCAAACCATTGTTTAGTAAACAAATATTGAACTACTCTCCAGAAATCATAGGTATCCTCATATTCCTTCTTTAAAGAAGAAATAGCTTCAGGATCCTTTTCCTTATATTCCTTTGGCCAATCAATCAAAGATGCATAATTTAATTTTTCTTTAATAGTTTGAAAGAGTGCATAATCCTCTAACCACTCATTTTCTTTCTCAAACTTCTCAAAATCCTTAAAATCACCTTTTTCAATAAAACGTCTACAAGCAAGTCTTAAAATTGGATAACGCTTATTATATAAAGCACCATAATTGATGCGACCATTAAATTCCCAATCAACATCAACATAGTCTTCCTTCTTCAATAAGTCTTCCTTCTCCAAATATTCCAAATCAATGAAATATGGATTACCCGCAAATGCCGAAACTGATTGATAAGGAGAATCTCCATAACCAGTTTGAGATAAAGGCAAGATTTGCCAATAAGTTTGATGAGCCTCACTCAAGAAATCAACAAACTTATAAGCCTCATCACCAAAACTTCCAATACCATACTTAGATGGTAAAGAAGAAATATGCATTAATACACCTGATTTTCTATCCATAAATTATCCCTTAACAGCACCAGCTGCAACTCCCTTAATAATATACTTTTGACAGAACAAGTAGATTAGCACAACAGGAAGTAAAGCTAAAATAATTAAAGCCATACTAGCACCCATATCTACTTGACCATATGAACCTCTTAAGTATTGGATATGAATTGGAATAGTACGATACTTGTTAATATCAAGTACTAGATAAGGTAACAAGTAGTCATTCCATACCCACATAGCTTCCAAAATACCAACAGAAATTAATGATGGTGACAACATTGGAAGCACAACCTTAAAGAAAGTCTTAACAGGAGTACAACCATCCATTACAGCAGCCTCTTCTATTTCAAGTGGAATTTGCTTAACAAAACCCGTAAACATAAAGATGGCTAAACCAGCACCAAATCCTAAATAAACAACAGGAATAGTGAATGGAGTATTTAGATGCAACATAGTAGCAGTATTAGACAATGTGAACTGTACCATTTGGAAAGGCACAATCATTGAGAAAGTACATAGTGCATATACAAACTTTGCAAATCTAGAATTAACTCTAGAAATATACCAAGCTGCCATTGATGTACAAATTAGAATCAACGCAACTGATAATACTGTAATAATCAATGAATATTTAACACAGTCCCAGAAACTATAGTTACCACTAGTCATACCAGTAATATAGTTGGCAAAACCAACATAATTTTCACTTGTTGGTAACTTAAATGTCTCAAGGGCAATAGCACCCTTTGTCTTAAAAGAGTTCATTAATACGATGACAATAGGCATTACCCAAGCCAAACTAGTTAAAGTTAAGATGATAGTAATAATCCAAGCCTTTGCCTTCTCTTTTTTCAATGAAGATTCCTTTTTCATTATTGTTGAACCTCCTTACTTCTAGTGAATTTTAATTGTAATAAAGAAATAGCTGCAACCAAGATAAAGAAGATAACAGCCTTAGCTTGTGCTGTACCCTTAGCCCAAGTATTAATCTTACCGAATGAATTAGAAATATTTAGAGCCAACATTTCAGTCATCTTAATTTGACCAGCAGGGGTAGTAACAACCGGTGCACCACCTGTCAAAGCCAAGTTTTGATCGAATAACTTGAATGAATTTGTTAAAGACAAGAACATACAAATAGAAATAGTAGTCATCATATTAGGCACAATAACCTTAAACAATGATTGCCACTTATTAGCGCCATCAATCTTAGCAGCCTCTAGGATATCCTCAGAAACAGATTGGAAACCAGCGATATAAATGATCATCATATAACCGATTTGTTGCCAAGCCATTAGGATTACTAAGCCCCAGAAACCAAACTTAGCATTTGCGGTTAAGTATGTGTTATATCTAATCAAAACACCATTGAAAATTAATTGCCAGATATAACTTAGTACGATACCACCAATCAAATTAGGCATAAAGAATGTAGCTCTAAAGATATTACTTCCCTTAATCTTTAAAGTTAACAAATAGCCTAAGAAGAATGACAACACATTAATCACAACAACACTCACAACCGCATACTTTGCAGTATAAATAAATGCTTGTTTAAATGATGGATCAGCGAAAGCTCTAGCATAGTTAGAAAAACCAGTCCACACATCCTTAACCTTATCTAGTGGAATAAACAAAGCTTCTCTAATAAGTCTAAATTGACAGAAAGACAAGTAAACACCACTGGCAAAAGGCCAAACAAATCCAATCACAAAGCAAACAAAAGTTGGAATTAAAAAAAGCCAAACCTTACGTTTGATTGGATTGACGATTAGATCGCTACTAAGAGCATTCGGATCTCTTTTCACATACTTCTTTTTCTTTTTCATAAGAATCGTCCCCTCTTTTATCCTCTTTTAAATAATCAAAGAAGATTACTTAAAACAAAATAATAGAAGAAAGAGGGACAAAGGATTGTCCCCCCTTTTTTTAAAATCAACCTATTATATATTATTCAGCTTCTTGAGCTAATAATGTATTCCAGCCATCAACAAATGCAGTCTTAACTGGTTCCCAGTTTCCATCAACAGCATATTGTTTTAAAGCACTTACAAGACCAGCACGGAAATCATCAACTGCAGGTGTGTAGTTGAATGCCCAGCTAACGTTGTACTTACCATCAGCTAATAATTCATTAGCTTGAGCGAAGAATACGTTTTCAGGTTCCTTAGCATTCTTGAAAGGAATAGGACCAAATTCTTTAGCCATCATAGTAGTACCTTCATCAGAAGTTACAACCCACTTCATGAAATCTAAAGTAGCTTTTTGATCAGCTTCGCTAGCTAAGTTACTTACAGCCCAGTGAGCTTCAGTACCAGAACATAATGCAGCATTTTCTTCGCCTTCATGACCACAGTAAATTGGAATCATTTGAAGATCATCAGCATTCATACCGTAGTTACCAGTTAAAGCAGAATATTCCCAAGAACCATTTTGATAGAATACAGCCTTACCTTCACCAAATTCAGCTTCAGCACCATCACCAGCTTCATTATTAGCAACTGGATCAGTAGCAGAATTATTTAGATATAAATCCCAAATATTCTTATATTCATCTAAGTAAGTACCCTTGATTTCAGTCTTAGAAGTAATACCTTCATAGTGTAATGGAAGAGTAATTAAGTGACCAGTGAATCTCCAAGAAGAAGAATCAGCTAAACCAGCATTAGTGAATGCATCGAAACCTAATTCAGCAGCTCTAGCATGAATATCTTCAGCAACAGCCTTCAAAGATTCAAAGTTAGTGATTTCAGAAATATCATGACCAGCCTTAGCTAATAAAGCCTTGTTCACGATAATACCGAAACATTCGTAGCAATAACCAATACCTAATGTCTTACCATCTTTAACTAAATCAAAATCATGAGTAGTCATTTCGTTGTAAACATCAGTACCAGCTAAATCCATAGCGTAGTCACCATAAGTAGCAACAGCACCATCGTTAGTTAATTGGAACATTGTAAGTTCAGGTGTAGCCTTACCTAATTCATTTTGTAAGCTTACATCATAGTTACCACTAGCAGCAGTAACAACCTTTACTTCAACACCAGTTTCTTCAGTATACTTCTTAGCTAATTCTTGCCAAGCCGCATCTGACTCAGGCTTGAAGTTAAGATAGAATACTTTGCCACCAGCAGGTGTATCGCCACCTTCTGTAGTACCAGAATCCTTATTACATGCAACTAATGTGAAGCACATTAACACTGCAAGTAATACCGCAAAAAGTTTTTTCATCATCTTTTCTCCTTTTCATTTTCTCGATGGATGAAATTCATCTGAATTAATTCTACCACTATTTCATAAAGCGCTTACATATTTTTTATAAATTTGTTAAATTTATAACTTAATTTGATCTTCTTGTTAACAAAGTAACATATGTGGGGTTAAACAAACAAAAATGAGCTAAACTTAACGCACAATTACTTATAAAAATAGTTTTGATGATATTTGAAAGTGTAAATAATTTTGTTTGATTGTGCTTAAAACCTTTTATATAATGAAATTGTTGATTAATCTTGCAATTTTGCTTCACTGGAGGGAACAAAGAATGTTAAAAAATAATTTTGAAAAAGGAGGCTTAACTAAATGGTGAATCTAAGTAAATTAGAAGAGATTAAAGATCTTCGAACAGTGTGGCCTCACGAAGCTTTGGATTTTACGCCATGGCTTTCGCAAGACGATAATATTACGTTGCTTGCAGATGCCATAGGACTTGATATTACAGTAGATGAAATAGAATCCTCCGTTGGAGACTTCAATGTGGATATTTTTGCTTCTGAAACTGGAACAGACAGAAAAATCATTATAGAGAATCAGTTAGAGGATACCAATCATGACCATCTTGGTAAGCTGATTACTTATGCGTCTGGTAAATCGGCAGATGTGATTGTTTGGGTAGTAAAACATGCACGCGAAGAACATAAGGCGGCAATTGAATGGCTGAATAACCACACCGATGAAAAAGTAGGATTTTTTCTTTGCGAGATTAAATTGTATCGTATTGGCAATTCGGAACCGGCAGTAAAATTTGAAGTTATTGAAAAGCCGAACGATTGGACAAAGGAAGTCAAGAAAAGCGATTCTACAAATGTGACTCAGCAGCAACGCTATGATTATTGGGTGGCATTCCAGGATTACGCTTTCCAGAATGTAGAGTTTGGCAAAAACTTTAATCGTAGGAAGCCATCAACGGGTCACTGGATGAATTTCAGCATAGGATTTTCTGCATGTCATATCACTGTTTCTCAAATTCAGAAACGTGATGAACTTGATGTGGAGTTATATATAAGCGAAGATAAAGAACTGTTTCATTTTTTATTTGCCAATAAGGACAAGATTGAAACAAGTGCCGGGTTGAACTTTGACTGGCGTGAGTTACCAGAACGTAAGGCTAGCCGTATTGTTATTGAAAAAAGTGTAACTTTAGGCGATAAGAGCCAATGGAATGAGCAGTTCGATTGGCTTATTGAAGTAATGCTTAAAATGAAGAAGGTATTCAAGGAATACCTGTAATCAAAAAATGTAGATGTTTGCTATGAAGCAAATTAAAAATTTGGAATACGAAGAACATTAACGCAACATAATTGAAGATTGAATGTTGACATCGGACAAACTCCGATTCATCTATCAAATAAATGATTGCGATGCTGATAAATCATTAAACGTTTTTTGAAATGTAACCAAAGATTCTTTAAGGAGAAAGTGAGAGTGTATATGGGTGTTGAGAAAAAAGAGCCATCAAAAGAAAAGGACAGCTATGTAAAAAAGAAAAAAGAAATGAACTTCCAAAGTGTGGATTCTATGCAGTCGGTGGTAAATATAGTTAACGAGGCAGCAGCAGCTCTAAATGATAAAAACCGTACCATTAGAGAGAGTGCTATCCCAGAAGTATTGGCTGGTGCATTAGGAGCTGGTATAGGAGGAATATGTTCTTTTGCTGCTCTTTACGGTTTTGGCACTGTAGGTCTCTCTGCCGCAGGTATTACATCTAGTCTTGCAACTATCGGAGGTGGCATGGTAGCTGGTGTGTTTGTGCTTGCGGCACCAGTCACTGTTCTTGCTGCCACTGGTGTTGGAATTGCTTCGCACCTGAAGAATAAACAACTCCGACAAGAGAAAGAACGTTTATATAAAGAAGCTTTGAAAAAACATGAGGCCATAATAAAAGCCATGAAGGCAGAGGCTGATGCCGATAAGGAGCGCATGGATTATCTCCAAAGTCTTAATATCTTATTGCAACATGCAATTAAAGACTTGCAACATGACTTGGGAATCGAAGCATAAGTGAGGTATACCATTGAAGAAATTTAATTTGAATAAGTAAAATCATTGCTAGAAAAGATCGGGTGCAGTTTAGCGAGAGTTGGTAAAGAAGTGGCCAAGATTGCAAAGGAAAGAGTTTTTCAGATTAGCATTCTAGCCGCTTTGTCTTAAGCGGTTAGTACGTTCTTCTTGATCAAAAAATATAGAACTAAACTGAGGAAAAAGAACAATTGTACAAAAAGGCACTTGAAAAGCATAACACAATTATAAAAGAATTGGATACGAAAATAGCAATTGATAATGAAAGGCAAGATTACCTATTAGCATATGATTCCCAACTGAAGAAAGAAATGAACGAATTGAAATTTGAGCTACATGAATTAAAAAGTAGATTACTGAGCTTGAAAAAAGAAGGCAAACAATGAGTAAATGTAAATATTCCAAAACAGAACAGCAAATCAATGATGTTCTGAAATATCATGATGAAGAACTAAAAAAACTTAAAGCGGCACGACCTTCTACATATGAAGTAGATAAAAGAATACAGGAAAGTGAAGATTTGCTTCGAATGCTGGGACATACGAAAATATCGACAGTATCTAAGCAAGAAAAACCGAAGCAAGTGATGGTTATACCTTCATGGGAAAATTTATGTTCTGAAGCAGTGAATGTTGTTGGTACAGGGAATGCACTTGATTCAATCTTCACGGAAGCGGAGCTTAAAACAAATACCCAGGAGATTCGTATGCTTAATGCGGAATATAATCAGCTCCAATGTTTAGACAAGCATGATATTACCATCAGTGCCGCCGCAGGGCTACTTGGAGCAGCTATTGACATTTTATTGGTTGGTATTCCCAAAAAGACACCAGAAGGCTTGAAAGGCGGTCCACTCTCAAATTATGTCAGAGATTGGTTTGATAAACAATTTCCAGAAGTAGAGATGGAAAAACTTGCTAACTCAAAAGTCAGCAAGGTTCCCTATGATGCACAAGACAATCGAAATACCACTATACATGTAGAGGGTTTATCCACTTATTATCATCGTCTGCTTTCATTAGGACATGATCCATTACTTGGGCTTATTTTTGGTGTGACAGATATCCTGACAGGAAGAATGACTACGATTGATAAAACAGGAAAAATTGTGTCGCAAGTTATGGAGAATTATGCCGACCGAAAAGAAATAGATATTTTTGCAGCTATAGCAAAGCAACTTATCCATTTTAAATCTGACATTACAACATCAATGGGTCTTCCAGCTCCAATGACGGGATTGTTCAATCTCCTTCAATTTGGAGAAATTGGAGACTATGAGCAGACCATAGCAGAAATTGTACAGGGGATGTATTACGAGGGATATGACTTTATACACTTCTGTACGTTGTCTATTCCGGTTATGATTGTTGAAGTTGTAACTCGAATAGGATATGCATTTAAACACATTAAAGAAGGCTATTCAATTAAGGAGTCAATTCCATTTTCAACAAATCGAGAGAAGCATCCCAAACTTGCAACCATGTTATTTATAGGCCATTCAGCAGCAACTGCAATTAATGCCGGAAAAGTTTATTTTACACAAAATCCAATAGCCATTAACTACCCACAATGGATTGAATTTGGTAAGTATTCATATAAACAACTTAAGTGGATGCTGATAGAAAAACCGAACGCGAGAGATGCTTATGTTAGTGGAAGATTGAACGAGCAACTTGCTGAAGTGCTTGAGGATTTGAATACTACATTTGTTGAATTCTCAACAAATTATATAGTTGTATTTGAATGAGATAGCAGTTGTCGGCGTTGTACGCACAAACAGCAATAAAAAGGTGAGATAGGATTATATTGACCTAAATCACCTTTTACATTTTATAAGTTGAGGCACCCAATTTTTACGACCGAGATATTTTGTAAAAATCTCCTTGTTGTTTGATGAGTAATAGCTACAAACAACATGTAGCCCAATACTTAAAACGGAAAGAAGTCTCCCATATCAAAGAATAAATCAGTAGGCAAATCAAGACGATATTTATTCCCAAAATAATTAACAAAATCACTTGATGGTATCTCTTTATTCTTCTTATACTCTTCTTCTAAATCTTTCTTCATCTGTTGACGCAAAGCTTCCGCCTCATCAGCACTTGCATAAACAATACCTACCATTCTTTCGTAACAAACATAGATTTCATAATCACCTACTTCAGATGAAAATAAACTCGCCTCTATCGTATTATCAAGAACCTCAGATATCTCTAGATATGTATCCTTATAATGTCTTTCCTTTTCTGTAAAATAATCTGTCTTATCTTCCCACATATTAATTCTCCTAACTGTTATATACTCTATCAACTATAAATAAGAATAACCTCTTTGGTAGTATCTTTGTCAACATATAAGCACACTTATATTCAAAACCAACAGAAACTAAAGCCTTAGGATTCTTCTTATTAATTACTCTTTCAATCTCCTTAGCAACCGTCAAGGGACTCTTACCATTTTGTTCATCATGTTCCATCCTAGCAACCGACTTAGCAAGCTTATCACCATAATTATTATGACTATCTTCTTTAACCCTAGCACTAGTAAAACCCGTCTTTGTATCCCCTGGCATAATAGCTGTAACTTTAATACCACTATCCTTAAGTTCTAATCTCAAACTCTCAGAAAATAAATTAACAGCTGCCTTACTTGCAGAATATGCTGTTTGATAAGGAATAGGCACAACTGCCGCAATAGATGAAATATTAACAATATACCCTCTCGTTTCTCTTAAATAAGGAATGCAAATTTGACAGGTATTAAAACTAGCCAAGGTATTCACATTAAACAACATGTCAGTCTTATCGTTATCAATATATTCAACAGCACCAGAAATACCCACGCCTGCATTATTAACAAGCACATCAATTCTTCCTTCTCTTTTATAGATTTCTTCAATAACACTATTAAAAGCTTCTCTATCAGTAACATCACATTGCATACTTACAAAAGTACTTGCAACCTTTCTTCTAGACAAACCATAGACAATATAATCATTATTAACTAAATACTCACAAGTACACTTCCCAATACC
The DNA here is from genome assembly GCA_900546285.1 of uncultured Solobacterium sp. Lineage (GTDB taxonomy): Bacteria > Bacillota_I > Bacilli_A > Erysipelotrichales > Erysipelotrichaceae > Colivicinus. The sequence continues at coordinate 20,421 of URCJ01000018.1, forward strand.
AGAACTAGCACCTGTTACCACAACTACTCTTTTCATTTATCCACCTTTTCTATTATCAAATAATCCTCGACAACCTTAATTGCCTTTACAATATCACCTGACTTTAAACCGCCAACATAATCAAAGCCAATACCTGGTTCCTCACCACAATAAACCATGGTAAAAGGAAATAACTTAGCACCAACCTCACAAGTCACAAGCTCATAGTCGCCACTTGTAATCTTTCTTTGCCAGATAGTTACTTCAGCCATGCTTCTAAAAGAAATAACAGTCATAATCATAAAGAAAAAGACTAGAAATTTCGATGTAAGATAAAATGTTAAAAAAGCACAAAAACATCCCACAATACATCTTAGATATTGTTTCCACATTGGTGCTACAAGTTTCAATAATTCTTTCTCATTCATATTTAATAATTATATATAATATAGCCATGAATAAAGAAGAATTATCAAATCTAAAAGTAAGCGAACTTAAAGAAATCGCCAAAGAAAAACAAATCGACATTGCTGGTTTAAAGAAAGACGAAATCATCTTTAAACTAACAGAAAAAGAAGAAAAGAAAACAGAAAACACCTATCCAGTAGAAGGCATCCTAACTATCTTAGAAGATGGCTTTGGCTTTATAAGAAATGACAACTTCTCAAACGACGAAGAAAACGTTTATGTCTCACCTACTTTCATCAAAAAATTTAGACTAAGACAAGGTGACTACATCAGTGGTAAGAAAAGAGATCCTAAAGACAACGAAAGATATTATTCATTAATATATATCGACAAAATCAACTATCAAACAACCGACATGATTAGAAATAGAGTAGCTTTTGAAGACCTTACTCCTATTTTCCCAAATGAAAGAGTAAAACTAGAAAGACAAGGCGAATCTCTAGCCATGAGAGTAGTTGATCTAATGGCACCTATTGGTAAGGGCCAAAGAGGACTTATTGTATCCCCTCCTAAGGCTGGTAAAACAACTATTCTAAAAGACATGGCTCTATCAATATTAAGATCATGCCCTAAGGCTCATCTAATTATCCTATTAATTGATGAAAGACCAGAAGAAGTAACTGATATTAAAGAAATCATTAAAGGTAATAATGTTGAAATCTTCTACTCAACATTTGATGAACAGCCACAAAGACATAAATATGTCTCTGAAATGACTATTGAACATGCTAAAAGATTAGTTGAAGTAGGCGAAGATGTCTTCATCCTACTAGACTCAATCACAAGATTATCAAGAGCCTACAACCTAACCGAAACATCATCTGGCAAAACTCTATCAGGTGGTCTAGATCCTAATGCTCTATATATGCCAAAGCGATTCTTTGGAGCAGCTAGAAACACTAAAGAAAAAGGCTCTCTTACAATACTAGCTACAGCACTTGTAGACACAGGCAGTAAGATGGATGATGTCATCTATGAAGAATTTAAGGGTACCGGTAATATGGAACTTGTCTTATCAAGAAAACTTCAAGAAAGAAGACTATTCCCTGCCATTGACATCATGAAATCAGGAACTAGAAGAGAAGACTTGCTGTTAAATAAAAAAGAACTAGAAGCCACCAACATTATTCATAGAGACCTAGTATCTTATATGAGAGATGATCGTGTTGATTCTTTAATTTCTCTGTTTATTAAAACTAGAAATAATGATGATTTAGTTGATCAAGTTATCGCTAATAAAGGTTTTTAACTTTCGAACATTATAGTTACAAAAAACATGGCCGATGTCCTTTGTTTATAATGGTTTCAGCCATGTTTTAATTTGATTAATTTATGTAGTATACTGTTTTACTTCTATTATTCCCCAACAATTTCGACATCAAATATATCAATCAAACTATTTTCTTATGTGATTAAAAAAACTCAACGATTTCTTCGCCTTTATCATCATAGATATCTATTCCTGTGCATTCTACGGTTTTATATGGTGTTGTGTTTTGCGGCTTAGTATTGTTATATCGAGATATATTGACAATACTTCCAACATGGAGTCTACCTATGAAATCAATGGCTCTTTGGTTGTCCTTTGAGAAAACCGCAGAAACAAGTTCACCATTACTCAAAGAATATTCATCCTTTTCGCTTTCTGTTTCATTCATGATTTCTACAACAATGCAATTGTTGGATGGAATATCTACGATTACGGCCTTGTCACTTATATGATATGCACCACCGCCAGTCAATTGATTGTCATTGCGCTCTCGATTTGTTATCACTACCACAACCACTCCTGTTATTACAAGCAACAACAAGGAAATTACCAGTGTTTTTTTAGAGAAGACTTTAGACATAGTCATTATTGAACCCCCTTATTTAAAAGTTAATACCGTGCTATAAGTATCTTTAAAATACTGTGTATCGCTTATGCAAATATAGCTCAAATATACGACTAATAAATTAATTAATCAATATCAACATAAATAACTTCATTGTCTACATGCTTATATACTTCTTTTAAGTTACTAGTAGGCATCTCAAAGCTCTCAGTAGGAATACCAGCACTACAAATATACTTATCAAAATTAAAGACTCTATTATCCACGATATAGCCTACTTCTTTAGGATAAGGAAAAGGTGCAGCGCAACCTGCCTCATAACCTGCAATATCCATAAGTTCTTCCCTTGAGGCAATACTTGTCTTCTCACCTAATAGTTCCTTAAAGAACTTACGATCAAAGCTTACTCCTTCATAAGTAATGAAAGAATAATACTTACCAGACTTAGTCTTAATAAACAAACACTTTGATTCTTGTCCTGTTAAATTAAACTGTTGATCAACTCTATAAGCAGCCTCATAATCTAAAACAGGCTCATGCTCAATGTATCTAAATTCTAAATTTAATGATTCTAATATTTTTCCACTTTCTTGCATACTATCACCTCATATGGTCTTAATTTATCACTATTGCTATTATAATTGCTTAACACTATATCTTTAACTATTGGCTTCTTTAATTCCTTACTAGTTAAGTTCATTACCACTACAAATGTTTCATCACCTAATGTACGCTTATATATCAATATGTCATTCAGTTGTTTTAGTTCTAAGTTTCCATAAACCAATGTTTCGTTATTCTTACGAAGCCTAATAGCCTTCTTATAGTAATTAAGAATTGAATCTTCATCTTTTAATTCAGCTTCAACATTATATTTCTTATAATCAGGATTAATATTGATCCATGGATTAACACTAGAGAAACCTGCATAAGTTTCATCTTTCCACTGCATTGGCGTTCTAGCATTATCCCTAGAACCATATTCCAAACGTTTCATAATATTCTTATCCCTTTTATGAAGTTCATAAAAATTCAAAGTTTCGACATCACGATATTCACTTAAATCCTTAAAAGGATAATTAGCCATACCAATCTCATCACCCTGATAAATATAAGGCGTACCCTTTAAAGTCATCATTAAAGTTATAAGTAACTTAGCAACTTCATCACGATACCTTAGATCCTTATTAACCTTAGACAACATCCTAGGATTATCATGATTGTTCATAAACACTGTAGGCCAAGCATGATTAGAATATTTTGTCTGCCATCTAATAAGCTCAGGCACCATCTTCCTTAAATCAAAGTCATAAATATCAAAACGCTTCTTACCAGGATTATCAATATGATCAAAAGAAAACAATTGACTTAATTCATCACTATCATCACCCGCAATAAACCTGCCTAACTTAACACCAGCACCAGGACATTCTCCTACTGTATAAGCCTTATGAGGCTTTAAACATCTTTGATTAAATTCCTTTAAATACTCATCTAAATGATTGCCATGGAAATAATGTTCAATACCCACAAAAGAAATTAATTCCCCAATAGTCTTATTGCCATCTCTTAAAGGCCTATTCTTAGATATCATCGACACAACATCCAATCTAAAACCATCAGCGCCCTTATCCAACCAATAATTGGCAATATCATACATCTCTTCTCTGACCAAAGGATTATCCCAGTTTAAGTCTATTTGTTTATCCGCAAATAGATGCAAGGCATATTGTTTCCTTTCATCAAAGTACTTCCAAGCAGGACCCGAAAAGAAAGATGTCCAGTTAGTAGGCTTATCTTCCCAAATATAATAATCATCATATGGCTTAATACCCTTTAAAGATTTCTTAAACCATTCATGTTCATCAGAAGTATGATTCATTACCAAATCAATAATTATCTTAATATCCCTTTTATGAGCTTCAATAAATAGATTATCAACATCTTCCATAGTCCCAAACTCAGCCATGATCTTCTTATAATCACGAATATCATAGCCATTATCACAATTAGGTGAATCATAAAAAGGGCAAATCCATAAGGCATCTACACCCAAATCCTTTAGATAATCTAGCTTAGAAGTAATACCATTAATATCACCTATTCCATCACCATTAGAATCCTTAAAAGAACGGGGATAGATTTGATAGAATATCGCCTCCTTCCACCATTCTCTTTTAATACTTGGATTATCATCGTTGTCTTCAATATTAAAAGAGTTTAACAAATCAACAAACGCATCGATTGCCTCATCATTAAACTTATTAAACGTTAAATATCTCAAGGAACTCAGCTTAATACCGCCAATCAATTTCTTCTCAATCAAACTCTCATCCATTCCAAGTGAATAGAATAAACGAGCTAAAAGATCATGACCAGATGGGGTCTTAAACACATCAATTAATTTAGAGTTCCTTGTTACTAACATAATTATTCTCCTCTTTTATCAAGGATATTAAAAATCATAATACCAGCAGCTACCGAAGCATTCAAACTGTTAATATGACCCTTCATTGGCATCTTAACAATAAAGTCGCACTCTTCCTTAACAAGACGACTCATGCCCTCACCCTCAGAACCAATAACTAAAGCAACATTCATGTTATAGTCAATCTTATTATAAAGATCATTACCAGAACCATCAGTACCAACAACCCAGTACCCATTGTCCTTTAGTTCTTTAATGGTATTAACCATATTAGTCACTTCAGCCACCTTGACATACTCAAGCGCCCCACAAGCAACCTTAGCAACAGTATCATTTAAATGAACACTATTATGTTTCTTATAAACCAAACCATCAGCACCCGCACACTCGCAAGTTCTAATAATAGCACCCAAATTATGAGGATCCTTAAGTCCATCTAACAAGACAATAAGACCCTTTTCCTTCTTCATCATTGACTTAACAGTAGCTAGTTTATATTCTTTAGTATAAGCTAAACAACCTTGATGATTACCGTTCTTACTTAAAATATCTAATTTCTTTTTTTCAACGATTTTATATTTAATATTCTTCTTTTCTAAATCCTTAATATATTGACAGTCCTTTGTCACCAAAGCTTCTTTAATACGGTCACTTCTTAAAGCCTCTATAAAACTATTTTTTCCATAAATGATATCACTCATATCTTTACCACCTTAACATTGTTTATTTTATCATGTATTACTTTTATTCTAATCAATCATAGATGCTTTTAAGCTTATCTATGACTTCTCCATTCTTTAAATTTCGTTCCTTTAAAAGATTGTAATCAAAAGGATATATAAACAAAGTGGAAATATAATCATCAATATCAGTTTTAACAGATGATGACATTTTTTCTATTCTATTTAATGTCAATGCAGCAACAATTCTTAATATATCGTTTTTATGCTTGCTGATATTGCTGGAATCTACCTTTTCTCCATTATTTCTTCTATTAAACAAATCAAGATAAGCCTTAGCTTTAAAAATAATTAAATATTCTGGCCTTAATACCGGCATACCATCAATTACGGTTCTACCATCTAACAATAATCCATAATAATCATTGTCTAACAAAATTGCAGAAAGGCTAGATATTGAATCATCAATATGAATAAGTGTTATACCTTTTGTTTCCTTTAACTTAAAATCTTCTCTACAAAATAATTCAATCATTTTAGGATAACCATCAATCTCTGGCTTATCAAATCTATAGAATTGAGGTTTCCCTTTATTGGTAACTTTATTTCGATATTTACCACTATTAACAAAATCCCAAAACCTTTTACCAAATTCAGATGTTAACATTTCGATAATGATTACCATATCTAAGTCTCTGGTTTTTCTAAAAGTTGCTTCTCTTTCTTCAAATAAAATATCGCACGCAGCTCCACCTATAAGGACATATTGATCTTCATATCCTTTAAAATAATCTTTAAATTTTTCTAATCCCTGACACTCCAACAGCTAAAGCATGTTGGGTTCTTATATATATTCACTTCCAAATATGCTCGAAAGCATATAAGACTAATGAATTTTTATAAGACTTTCACTACCAATCATTCCTTTGAATGAATTAGCGATAGCATAAGGCTCGTGTCAAAACCTTTTTATATATTTTGTTTTTTTAAATTGCTATACTATTTAAATTCTTTTTTCCAACCAATCTATTAATTTCTAAACTATGAAGTCTATAAAAGTTTTCAAATCTCTTGTTGCATTTATCTATATCAAAGCTTTTTAAATCATCTGCTATATTCATTATTAAGAAAGCTGAATACATATCTCTTTGAATTTTAATTCCATTAAAATCATTCCATCTTTGTGATAATGTTTTCTTCGTATATGTTTCATCAAAATGATTGAACTGACTTGCTTTCGCATTGATTGTATCTATTTCTATTAGTTTTTCACCATAATAAGCAAGTTTTCTATTTATAATGGTTAACAACATACTTGGTGCTTTATTCGCTAAAGACTTCCCAAAACGTTTCTTTCGTTTAAACTTACCTTTATCATTTTTTTCAGTATTTAGTGCACGTTTTTGAAGTCCTGCAAAATTCATTTTTTCAACATACACCTTATTGCCAAGAGAGATAATATAGTTAGCTAAACATTCGTGTTGATATTTTCGTATATCTGCTTGCTTCCTATATAATTCTTTTAATTCATTTTGATACTTGATGTAATGGCTGGATTTATTCCATTTTAGCTTTTTATTGCCTTGTTTATTGATTGTGCCATCCGCATTATAGTTATTAGAATTTGTGAAACGTCTTGATCTATCCATTTTTCTAAGAAGCCTTTGTTTCTGGTTTTCAATATTTTGAACTCTATCTGCAAGTTCTAATATTTTTACATCAGACTCACTCGCAACAGCAATAGTGGAAGTTCCTATATCTATCCCAACATCACCTTCACCAATAAAGTGCTTTATCTTGCTTGTTGTATCTACTTTTATTGGTGGGGTTCCCTTAAAAACTACCTGAACATAGAATTTATATTTGTTTCTTACATATTTTTTAATAATTCTGTTATAACAAATATCACATTGCATAGCTTGATATTCATAATAATTGTCATAATCAATCATAACTGGAATTTTTAATTTATTCCAAATAAGCATGTCATCTACTAAACGAATACCGGTTTTATTTGATTTTCCTTCAAGAGAATTCAATTCTCCATAGCATTTAAAATAAATCTTTTTACCATTGCCAAAGAACAGTTTATCGTATGATTTCCATAAGGTTGTAGCGATTTTTTGAGCAGTGAAAGAATCAATATTATCCTTAAAGTGCTTTTGTATTTGTTTTACATCTTCGTGAAATGAATATTCTGACATACCATATTGTTTACGAATATCATTTATTTGTTTCCAAATATCTTTATCAGATTTTTTATTCCCTGTTAATGATGAAATTAGTTTTCTATATTTTTTAGTTTTAATCATTTCTTTATAACGTTTCTGCGTTATATTAACTAAAGAATTATAAATTTTCCTTCCAATTTCAAAACGCTTATTTAAAATATCTTCTTGATACTTTTCTGTTTTTAACGGGAATTCAACAATAAAGTTTGCCATATTATTCACCTCGCTTTCTAAATATATTCTCTTTTTAATATCGTTTCTTTTGATTCTCTACATATTTTTTAATTATTTCACTAGATACATTACCGGCAGTTGAAACAAAGTAATTTCTTGTCCATAAACTAGGCATTTTAGATAATTCCACAAATTCTTCTCTAAGTATTTTACTTGTATATCCTTTAATTTGTTGCATAATATCCGATGGACTTAATGTTGGTAAACAATTCAAGAACATATGAGAGTGGTCTTTATCGCATTCTACTTTGATGATCTTGATTTCTAACTCCTCACATTTAATTTTGACCAATTCTTTAAATCGTTCTTCAACATGAGGTATTAAAAAAATCTTCCTTCTATATCTTGGACAAATTACAAAATGATAATTAATTAAAGATACAGTTGTATTTGTATGTCTGTATTTATCTTCCATACGTATAGTATAACATATTATGTGTATATTTAAAATGTATACATACACATTGTTTTATAAGAGTGCTGTCCATCTCACATCTAAAGAAGTGGGCTTTACGCACAACTTATGTAAACCACACATACTCCTTTAACATTTCTTTTATAGAAAGGTCCACTCTAGGATCATCTAAGTCTTCTTGAGACAAAGACAAGATGACGCTAAATGGATCTTCTACATTATTATTGTCAAAGTTTATGAAATATCCTACCTCTAATACTAAACTTCCTATTTCTTCTCCAAAATATACAGGCTCCATTTCTCTTATTCCGCTTTTTACGATGTCTTTTTTGGTTATTACATATGTTGGGTAATCATTGTCTTGCAATAACGAATATTCACATAGCGCACTAATGCCACCTAATTTATCTAGTTTTACATCTCTAGAAAACGCATATGTTTTTATTACAGGACTTCTTAGTTTATCTTTAATATCTCCCCACAATTTTTCTATATCTTTGGGTATTGAGATTACTCTAGATTCTCCTTTTATATCTAAAATTTTAATACCAAAATACTGTATTTCATCGAAGCATCTATTTGCAGACATTCTAGTAACTCCGAGCTTTTTAGCAGCTTGAGCTGCAGTTACGTTTTGCCACCTTTCGTATAAAGCGATTAATACCATTTTTTGAGCCAAAAAAGAAATCATAGATACAGGAGGAATGATTTTCTCCTTGCTGCTAGTTAGCACAATACACATAAACGGCAAATATATTTGTACACCCTTGACCACAAAAGGAATTCCTTCTTCTTTTAATCTTTTTCTTCTGTAATAACTTGTAAAATCCATAAAAATAGCACATTTTAAATTGAATTTTCTTTCCATTAGTTTTTGGTTAGCTATTAGATGTCTTAAGCCAACATCTTCTTTCGGCTTAATCGCAATAAAATGTGCACCGTTTATCTTAACATCATAAAAAGCATATCTAGCTCTATACATCCAAGCTAAGTTGTCATAATATTTATCGGTTTCAACCATCGAAACCTTTAGGCATGTCTCTTTTTCTAAATAGTCTTTCATAATTTGTAACCTAAATTTTAAATTTGTAACCTATTTTATGTTACATTTTTAAAATAACATAATATTTAATAGTATACAATCATCAAAAATCCTTTATTTATTAGCCAATTTGACATTTTTTATATATTAAATTTTATGTTACAAATTTATTTTTATACTATTGAATGGGGAAATGCATAGTTTATCACCTAAAATGAATGGGGAAATGCGTATGTTTTTAGATTTTACGAATGGGGAAATGCGTAAAATAAAAATTCGCAACCTAAACTTAAGTCACGAATTCTATGTTACAAATTAATAAATTTCATCAATATGAGAAAAGATAGTCTCAAACATTAAATCCAATCTATCTTTATCTGTAAGATACAAATATCCAACAATGGCTTCAATACCACTGGCACACTGATAAGAAATTAAATCACCATTCTTAGGAATATGAGTAATATGATTACGGCCTCTTTTATAAGCATCCAACTCATTTTCATTAAAGAAATTGTGATTTTTCAAATACTCAAAAGCCTTCATTTGACCCTTAGCACAATTCAAAGAGTTACACTTCTTCTGCAAATCCCTTGAAGATTGATACTTATTAGTCACAAAATGTTCTCTTACCCTTAAGGTATAAACCGCATCACCAATGAAACTCAAGGAGTTAGAACTAACTTCTTTGATATCCATTAAAGAATTCCTTTTTGTGATAACTGTGCTCTTAACTCATCAGCCTTCTTAAAATCCTTAACCGACTTAGCATCCATCCACTCTTGATACATCTTCTTATCATCTAGAGACATTGTCATATCAGGTAAGACAATACCCAACACATTCATGCATCTAACAAGTGTATTAACTTCTTTACCTAAAGCTTCAAAATTAATTTCCTTAACTCTTACCAATTGATTGATATTCTTAACAATCTCAAAGATTACCGCATACGCATTAGGAGTATTCAAATCATCAGCCATCGCATCCATGAAACGCTTATAAGCATCCTCATCAACACCAGCAACCTTAATATCATTAACTTCTAACTTAACACAAGCTTGTTTATAAGCAGTAATAATCTTAGTCAACTCAGCCTTACTAGACTCGATAATCTCATCAGAAACATTCACATCATCACGATATTGAGTAGCTAATAAGAACCATCTTAGAACCATTGGATCAACCTTACTCAAGATATCCTTAGCAGTAATGAAATTACCAAGTGACTTAGACATCTTAACACCATTGATATCAATCATACCTGAATGTACCCAATAATTAGCTAATTCAGATTCATTAATAGCCATAGATTGTGCTCTTTCGTTCTCATGATGAGGGAACTTCAAGTCCTTACCGCCACCATGAATATCAATTAAAGAACCAAGTTCCTTATTAATCATCACAACACACTCTGTATGCCAACCAGGTCTACCAATAGAATATCTAGTAGGCCACTTAATGCCATCTTCTGTTTTCTTCCAAAGAGCAAAATCAAGTGGAGATTCCTTTAAATCATTCTCTTCAATACGAGCACCAACTTGTAAATCATCTAAGTTTTGATTAGATAGACTTCCATAATCAGCTACAGAACTAGTTCTGAAATATACATCACCATCTTTTTCATAAGCAGCACCCTTGTCTACCAAACCATCGATGAAAGAAATGATTTCATCCATTGTCTCAGTAACTCTAGGTGTCTTATATAAATCAGCTGCATTCAACTTATGTCTAATATCGTTATAAGCAGCAATCATCTCATCAGTTAATTCCTTCTCAGAAATACCCAATTCCTTACTTCTTCTGATAATCTTATCATCAACATCAGTGTAATTTGATACATACTTAACCTTATAACCCAACTCTTCAAAAGTTCTTCTTAAAGTATCAAACACAACAACTGGTCTTACATTACCAATATGAACATTATCATATACTGTAGGACCACATACATACATCTTAACCTCACCCTCAGTAATAGGCTTAAATTCTTCTTTTTTTAATGTCTTAGTATTATAAATTTTCATTTGACTCTCCTTTTAAATAAAACCCATATATTGAATCAGCAATTGACACAAACTTCTTCAAATCACGATTCTTAATCAAATCATCCTTAGTAAGTTTACCACTCTTTATCATCTCAATAAGCTCTTCGTCACTTACTTTCTCTTCTTTTCCCTTAATTGTCCAAAGTATCTTATTCATCTTGTACTAACCTTACAATAATTATAACTTACAGTAGCACCCTGTAATTCGCTTCTCGAATAACGTTGGCCACTAGAAACACCATTAACAGCTGTTATCATACTTTCACTATCACTACATTCAATTTCGATTGGTGTAATATTACCAACGCCTACTGACTTTAAATACTCTTCTAGTTCACTGGGACTCATCTTCTTATAATCAAATTCTAAGTCAACAAAATCATCCTCACTCTCACCTGTTTGATAAGTAAAAGGTACTGTTAACTTTTCTGAATCTAAATAATTCTTACCATCACCCAATGTTGTTATTGTGATATTGTAAGTAGCCTCACTATGTAAGTTCTCCTTAGAGAAATTAATAGTCGCATTAGATGTAACACGATACTTATTAATAAGGGTTCCATCTTCACTCAACATAGACACTTCATATCCTGATGCATTCTCTATACTATCAAAGGATACTTCGATATTATTGCCTATGCTTATCTTTACATTCTTTACAACACTTAGTGCACTACCCTTGAAGTAATTTTGTTCAAATTCAAAATTAACGTTCACGCCAGTGCCATAGATCTTATTGCCATCATAGGCAATAAGATAATCATCACATGCAGCTATCGCTTTGATGTTTTTCCATGAAGTTGCGTTAGATACAAAGTTTGTATCATCGCTTTTCACAACTAATACACCATCACTTCTTAGTCCCACCAAGAAGTCATTACCACAGGCGATGTCGATAATATTACGCCATTTATTAGTTTCAAAGATATTACCTTCATTAGAAATTGTTTCTACTGTCTTATCTTCTTTTAGAACCATTAGATAGTTATCACTAGAGGCGATGTTTATTGAATTTTTAATGTTCTTTAGTTGGCTAGATCCTAGCATTTTGCCACAACTCATTAATTTACCATCACTTGTTTGAATGATGGTTGCGTATTTAGAACCAAAAATCTTGTTTACATTCTTATATTCAGAAACATCGCATTGCCCATATTCATTATCACCAATAGCGTATACTCTACCGTTATCACTTAGGGCAACAAGGTGTTTATCACCTGCAGCTATATCGATAATGCGATTCCATTTATTTACTTTTTTAGTATCTTCTTCACTAAAACCTATACAATCAACCGTTCCATCTTTTTTAAGTGTTGCGACAAAGTCTTTACCATTAACCACCATTAATAGATCTTGATCAGCAGTATAAATCAGCTTCTCACCATTAGTCTTGGTGGTTTGGTATAAATCACCTGTTCCATCAATATAGTAAATATCCTTATCACTCATGCTTAAACAGTTAGTGTTAATAAGTTCTGGTGCTTTATATTCTTTATATGTTAGGGCATAGATGCCCATACATAGTAAAATAAACAAAACTACGATGATGCCACCAAATCTTAATGGATGAACCTTACGGAATTTATTAACCTTTTCTCTAATTGTTTTGTCTGGTAAGAAATAATATTCATCTTTGCCACTTGGTCCTTTGACATTATGTAGGCCAACACTTGATGAATTGGAAAACAATTCAATTACATTAATACGATAAAAGGAAGCCAGTTTCTTGCATTGTTCAAAATTGCATACAGCACTGCCATTTTCAAATGCCATATAGTCTACCGCATTGATGCCTAAAACCTCAGCAACCTGTGCTTGAGAATAGTTATAGTGTTTTCTTAGTCTAGCTAACTTATTTGGTAACTTGTTCATCTTTATAATTATAAGGCATTAGACAAAAACTTATAAATATTTCCACCTATAATAATTCCGCCATATATAGTGGTAAATGAATAATTCCATCTTTTATCATGACATCCTTCGTATACAAAATATATGAGTTGCCAATAACCTTAGAAAAGTGTCTTCTAAATTTATCTAATGAAGAGTGAGAACGATAGTTTCCTGATTTAACTTCAACAGGTGCAATCTTTTTATCCTCAGTAATCAAGAAATCAATCTCCATATGATTTTCGCGATTAATATTATCATTACGAGAATAAAAATATAAACGAGATCGTTTTATACGAAGCATTTGAGCAACGATATTTTCCATAATCATACCCTCGTTGATATCGAGTTTATCAAATAATATTGCACGATAAATTTCATTATCTAAATATTTTTTATTCCAAAAAGCTTGAGTAACTAAAAGACCGGTATCTGCCATATAACACTTTTGAGTTGCGTTATCAGCACTTAGTGCTAGGCCAACATTTGGATCAGTTGAGTTAAAACACGCATTAACAACCATCGCTTCATTTAGCCATACAAAAGAATCCTCATAACTTCTAAAACGAGCTTGTTTATTTATAGAAGATAAATTATATCGCTTTTCTTTTTTAGAAAGCTGTCCAGGAATATTATCAAAGACCGCATATACCTTGTCTTCATAGCCTTGCGCAAATTTAGCTACATCTTCACGATAAAGTCTCAAGATTCTTCTTTTAGCCTCATCCGATGCCGCAAAATCTTTTCCATTAATATATGCAAGAACCGATTGTGGCATACCACCTACAAGAATATATTGTCTAAAATCATTCATTATTTTTCTGTGTAGTGCAGAACCCAAAGGCTCCTTCTTCTCAAAACAATGACGAATTAAAGGATAAGTAGCCTCATCGCCCATAGCCCAAAGAAACTCTTCAAAATCCAAAGGGAGTAACTCAATATGTTCTTCTTCAGAAGGAATAATAATATCTTGAACGTTTTTCTTTAATCTAATTAAAGAACCAGTTTCAATAAAATCAAAACGACCATCCTTTACAAAATATTTAATTAATTGACGAGCTCTTGGAAATTGTTGCACCTCATCAAACACAATTAATGATTCACGCTTATATAAGGTTGTTGAATAAAAGGCACTTAACTTTGCGAAAAATAAATCAAAATCTAAAGTATCATTAATAAATAAATCTAAAACATCTTGGCTAGATTGTCCAAAATCAACTATTATGTGGCTCCTATATTCTGCTTTAGCAAATTCTTCTACAATAAAACTCTTACCAACACGGCGTGCACCATCAATCATTAATGCAGTCTCACCCTTGCTGTTATTCTTCCAAGCAACTAGTTCATCATATATTTTTCTCTTAAGCATCTAAACTCCTTTATTTATCTATATTTTAGCGTTTTAAATCACGAAAAAGCAAGTTAATAAACCTTATTTTTGCACGAAAAAGCAAGTTCACGAACATCGTTTTTTCACGAAAAAGCAAGTTCGCCATATTTTAGACAGTAACTAGACAATTCATATATAATTAAAGTTGGAAATAAGGAGAACTGTATAAATGAAAACAATCTTAGTAACTGGTGGTACTGGCTTTATAGGAAATTGTTTCTGTAAGCTTTTACTAGATGAAAGACCTGAATATAAAGTAATCAATGTCGATGTATGCACATATGCAGCTAACCCATCTACTATTGAAGAAGAATTAAAAAACCCTAACTATAAGTTTTATAAAACAGATATTAGAGATAGAGAAGCAATTGAAAAGATCTTTGAAACAGAAAAGCCTGATATCGTTGTAAACTTTGCGGCTGAATCTCATGTTGATAGATCTATCACTAATCCTGGTATTTTCCTTGAAACAAATATCATGGGTACAGCAGTACTTATGGATGCTTGTAGAAAATATGGAATTGAAAGATATCATCAAGTATCAACAGATGAAGTATATGGTGACTTACCATTAGATAGACCTGACTTATTCTTCCATGAAGATACACCAATCCATACATCATCTCCATATTCTACTTCTAAGGCTAGTGCTGACTTATTAGTACTTGCATACCATAGAACCTATGGACTACCTGTAACAATATCTAGATGCTCAAATAACTATGGACCTTATCAGTTCCCTGAAAAGTTAATTCCCTTAATGATCAACAACGCAATACACGATAAACCACTTCCTGTATATGGACAAGGATTAAACGTAAGAGACTGGTTATATGTAAAAGATCACTGTTATGGTATTCTAGCTGTTATTGAAAAGGGTAGAGTTGGTGAAGTATATAACCTAGGTGGTCATAATGAAAAGGCTAATATTGAAATCGTTAAGATTATCTTAGATAAACTAAATAAACCAGAAAGCTTAATCACTTATGTTGCCGATAGACATGGTCATGATCAAAGATATGCGATTGATCCTCAAAAGGCAATGGATGAATTAGGCTGGAGACCAACTACGATGTTCAAAGATGGTATTGTCTTAACTATTGACTGGTATATGTCAGATGAAGGAAGAAAATGGACTAAGGAGTGTACATCTGGTGAATACCTAAAGTGGATTGAAAAGAATTATACAGAAAGAA